>JACPPH010000002.1 GCA_016191105.1 Candidatus Saccharibacteria bacterium | reverse complement strand
GAGTTGATGTACCACCAGCTCAACACACTCCTGGTTATTCTGAGGTAAATTTAGTAATGTATACATGGAACAAGTCCTTTCGTTAAGTTGTTAGTTTGCAACCTAATTGTAAGGCTTGTTCCGTTTTAGTTTAAAGAACCGGATATCTTCTCCTCCGACATTCGAAAATCAGAAAGCCAACGAGACTAAGCGTTTCTGCTTCGAGAACTTGCTTGCATAGCAGCGCAGAACAGAAAGAGAAGTCGAAGTTGGTGTTTCTAGATTTGAGCCCATGTCGGCAGTTTTATCCAACTTTTACTGCTAAAAGTTGGCCGCGCCATGGAATGGCAAGACTCAATTTTCGCTTTGAAAAGCGACCATTCTTTTGAAACACCAAAAGAAGGCAAAAGTGTTTTGGCCTGTACTACGATTCTATCAGTGCTCAGCCAGTCGCAACTTCCTGTTGCTGCGCGGTTCGCTAGACAGCGAATTCTTGCAACAAAGGGCGTTGCTTAGTGGCTTCGTTTGCTGATCACAGCAACGGCCGGGGAGGGCAACTACTCAGTAGCTTTACCAATCTTGGCGGTTATTACTACTTGGCGGGTCTCGCCATTACTATCGGTGATCTGGGTGGTTTTGGTTTGTTCGTAGTGGCTAAGCAGGTAGTGGCTCAAGATTTCCTCGAGATCTTTGAGCTTGAGCCGATAATCCTCGACCTCGTCTTTGAGCTGTTGGTAATCTTTGTCGTCCATGAGTAGTTTGCGGGCCTCAGCACGTTTGGTAGCTAGCTCCTTAATAGAATCGGCCAGCTTTTTGAATTCCTCGCTTTGCTCCATAGCATCACGCAGTTGGTCGCGTACGGTCTTGAGTTTGGCCCTAGTTTCGGCAATCTCGGGCAGCAAGCGCTGGATTTCGGCTAGTGAGTCTTTGTTTTCCATATCTCCCTCCAAGTTTTGTAGTAGACATTATTATAGCAAAATAGACCGTTAGCTTAAGCCTTGTAAATAAGCTGAATGGGTATATAATTCTAGCTAAGATCATTCTTGATCGTTGAAATCTGGAGGTTGGGCGAAAGCTCTTCCGTGAAGGACGGCTTCAGTTGTCTGGATCGGCAATGGATTTGTGGCATCCATAACCTCTGCTCAGGGGAGCGAGGCTCTTGTCTCGCTGGCTCCATCTACCAGCGCTCTCCAAGCGCTCTTGCCAGCTAGATTAAGCGTAAACGCGCTAGATCTGCTCCTCGGAGTTCGTTCCGTACACCAGGCAGAGGGTGAACATCTTCCCCGATCTCATCCAAAACCTGGTGTGCGGACACTTCGTGTGTGTGTGTGTGTGTGTGGGTGGCGGTTTCTTGTCGCCAACCTATTCCTTCTCTTGTCTCATGCGACAGGAGCGTCGCACGTCACCTACACGCACCACTTGTTCCTGCCCGAGCTTAGCGCTCAAAGCGCGGGCCCATTGGCTCGGCTCGGGTGGGGCGCTCTACCAGCAGTGAGGTTGGCCCCAAATCCGCCCGCTTTGCCTCGCTGCTGGACCGGTCGAGATCCCAGGTGGTCATCCGCCGCCCCACTTGGGATCTCCCGGCAAGCTCTTAGCCGCGTTTTTGTGGCCGAGAGCCTTTTTTGACTAGATAGTTAAAAACTGCAAAATCACCTATATAGCGTTGGACTAAGCATAAAAACACTATATGTAGCGAAAAAGTCTCAAAAATACTCTTTACAAGCATAATGCTTAAGTCTAAAATAGGCATTATCACTATTAAACAAAACAAAAGGAGGGTGAGTTTATGCCAGACAAGAAGGCGCAAAAAAACAGCATAGCTGATAGCGACTGGGACAAACCCATGGTGTGCCCAATTGACCCCGAAGAGCTCAAAGAATGCGAGGCTTGCCAGTAAAGTAGCGAGTTTATAAGCAAAAACAAAAAATGACTCCGATCTAAAGTCCAAGGAGTCTTTTTTGATTCTGGGGCCAGACCCAAGCAGCTATTGGCTGTCTCGGTCGGACCCCCAATCTAGTTAACCAGATTGGAGCCCGTTCTGATAGCTACCTCTTTCTCTTGTGTTGGGGCTTCAACTGTCGCTTGCGCTTCTTCTGCCGGTTGGAGTTGGGATCGAAGCTGCCCAGCACCAGAACGTCGTCTCCAGGCTGAAGATAGAGCTCGTAGGGCCGATCGTCAGGATCGAGCCCTGGGTAGTGAACGATCTTGACCAGCTGGTCTTCGCCGAGCCATACGCCGGTGCTGGTTTCGACGGAGAAGACCCGGATCTCGCCGCGCAAGCTATGGATCTCTATGGGGTCAACGGACTCCTCGAAGGACACTAGGCCCTCGTCGTTCTTTACCCACAGCTGGATGGGGTCGACATCTATGATGACTCCGGCTCGCAGGTTGGCTACGTCTACCGGCTCTGCGTCGGTATATTGATCTCTGGCCATGCTGGTCCCTCGAATGGTTGTGATTGAACGGGTGACTAGATTTTGCAACACCGCCGCTACAATTGCAAGCGTAGGCTTATACCAAAAAGCCCGCCTCATTACGAGACGGGACTCTCTGGCTTGCTTTACCGGCAGCTTATATTAAGCCTTGGGCAGCAAGTTTTCGGGCACAGCCAGGAAACTGATTGTAGATGGAGCTGCGTGAAAGCAGCTTCTGCACGGCTTGGATTTGGACATCGATTGGAGCCAAATCAGCGCGGGCATAACCAGTACCCATGGAGTTCCAGGTGCCAGTAGAAAACTGAAAGGCGCCATAGAATCCATTGCCCGAGTTGCGGTTAGCGGTCATGCCTGACTCACACATACCTAGAGCTTGAATGGCGGCATCTGAGATAGAACCACCAGAAAAGCTAAAGTTGGTATTTACGGGAGTAGATACGACCACCTTAGCCGCAGCAGTCTGAACGGCAGCTGCGGCAGCAGCTTCAGCGGCCTTTTTGGCAGCAGCCTCGGCATCTGCCTTGGCCCGTGTCTCTTGAGCAGCCCTTAGGGGAGCTAAGACATCGTTGTCAAAGCTGCCGTGTTTGGGTTGCAAGTTCAGGGCAGTTTGAGTTTTGGTGTTTAGTGTTAAGGTGTAGTTTGAGGTGCCAGCAGCTTCGGCAGGTTGAGCCGGAGTTGCGGCGGCGACTAGGTTGGGCACCACAGGAGCAATCGCCTGGAACAATATCACCACAGCGGCCGATATTGTTGTTGCTAGGTTACGCATGGTCGTTTTTAAGTAAAAACTTCCGCCCGGAACCTTTCTTTTGTTAATGCTCTTTAGAAGGACAATCCTCGACCTATAGCTGGCCTTTGCAGGCCAGCGTGAAAGGGGAAAATCCTTATGGTAGGTGCTCAACTGAAAAGAGACCTATTGGCCTCGTTTCATTGAACGAGCGCTAGTATACCAAGCATAAGCATATTTGTCAAGAGCTTTTTGTGGATAATTTATACTCTACAGATAGGAAAATCTATAATTTTTATGCTTGACAGATTAAAAGAGGGCAAATTACCTATACTCTTATGCTCGCGCTATTCGAGTAGATATGTTATAAATTAGCCAGTTTGCTGGCCTCAAGCCGAGGCTGCCTTGACAATTGGAAGGTGTATAATGCCAGACCCCTGGACCCAGGAACTCTGGCTGCAACGCCGGAGATACAGTGTGAAGTATCGGATAGTTGAAGCTTTAATGCTTCGAGGCTACGACGTATTTGAGCTCGAGGCTATGCTGGTTGGGGCAGAGGATTTGGTGTATGAAGTTGCTCCAATTCATCACGACCGCATTCGGTATCTAGATGCTCGGCTTAATGAGATCCACGAGGCCTTGGTGGCCTACAGGTGTCAATACGGCCTATTCTCGGATGCCGAGCTGGAAGATAGAATGGAGGGCTAGCGGGCCAAACTAAATTCTGCTAGCCAAATAGGAGGCGATATGGACTTTTGGAATAGTTGGAACCTGGCCTGGTATGGCCTGAGCGCCCTACTGGTTCTTGGGGCTACTTTGGTGGTCGCGAGTACCGTGCGAGATCCATTTCCGAGCAAACCCGGTGACAGCCTGAGGCTCGGGGTGTTTGTGCTCGGTCTGCTTGCACTCGGCGGTCTGTGTGCTTGGGCAGGAGCTGCCAGCTTCAACCCAGATGAATTGCTGACCAATTTGGTAGGGCGAGTACCTGGCGAGGTCTTTGGCGCCATAGCCGGAACGGTCGCACTGTTCCTGGTGGTGGCCATTACAGTCACCTCCTGGCCTGTGTACTGGGACGAAAGAGCAAGACAATCAAAACGGGCACGAGCCCAGAGCAAATCCAACCAGAAACAGGAGGAAGGCAATGGGAGCAAGAATGGTGAAGATAGTTGACCCACACCTGTGGGTTGTGCCAGTAGGCGCGGTCGTCACTTTCGCGGTGATGCTGAGCTCTGTACCTACCTATGAGTTCCTGTCGACGCGCTGGCCAGACTGGCAGCATTGGGGTCTTGGCCTGGCCGCCGGCTGCTTTGTGCCTCTGTTCATCTGGTTCTGGCTATGGGGGCTCACCCACAGGATCATTCCGGTGGGCAGCTCGGTACGACAGAGCGACTTCGAGGGCCAACCTCGCGACAAGGTAGATCCGCGCGACGTGATAGGTGGGTTCTCGGCCATTTGCCTGACTGCTCTCGGTCTCTTCGTGGGGCTTGTTGCTACATTCACCTAGGAGGTTGAAGACATGAAGAAGGCAATTTGGAAGTGGATTGGTGCGATAGTGTTCGCGCTGGTCGGTACCTACTACCTGGGTCTGTTCGTTCGCGACAAGCTCAACAGAACAAAGGGGTAAGTGATGAAGAAGTTAAAGTATCTGGTAGTCGCAGCCGTGGGCGTAGTTCTGGCCGGCGGCGCCACGTACTGGTTGTACACCGATGGTGACCGCCACCCCAGTGCCCAAAGGAACCTACGCAACTTCGACAAGAAACGCCAAAGACAAGTGCCGCAGAACCGATGGGACGGTACTCCGTGGCCGTAGAGCGAACTTGGGCAGGTGTTTTCTGGAGTGAAATCCAGAAGGCGTAAATCCTGCCCCAACCTGAGTATTTAAATTCGCAGTCCAGCGAATTGAATTTTCAGGTTGTAATTTTACCCCACAAACGCCGGAACCCCGCTCAGGGGTCCCGAACGGGGTTTTTATGCCACCAGTGCTGTCTGGAGTTGTACCAGGGCAAAGGTGGCGTAGATCTTGTGTGGCTTGACCGGGAAGAACAGGCGGATGTTGGGCCTCTTGTTGGCGGTCTGATTTGTCCAGTCGGCTTTTCTACCCATCAGCACGAAGCAGATCGGCAGCGAATACCTGTCGTAGAACCACTTGATCAGAAGATTCCACGTCTCCTCCTGATGGCGCTCTGTGCCGGCTTGAAGCTTGGCCCGGGTAGAGAGCTGGCTCAGAACAAGCCTGGCCAGTCGCTCATCCCACACTGCCAACTCACTAGACTGCACTAGCTCGAACCGCATGTCGTTGGGACTGCGTGGATCGGGCATGATTGCCGCAAGCAGCTCTACCTGAATCTCGCGATCCTCGGCGCTTTTGCCCACGAACTCATAGGCATGAAAGAGCAACTCATGGTCGCTGATCTTGGGGTTGGCTCCGCCGTTGTTCACGGTGGCGAATACGTCATCCTGCCAGAACTCGGTAACTCGGTCGTAGTGGTACTTCTGATCGATCCAGCCTCCATCGGCTTCGTTGGGAACTTCTTCGGGGATATGGTCATTTGGCACCGCCGTCCTCCGCTCGTGCGCTGGTGTGAAAGGTCTAATTGTCGTTATACTACTACAGCACAGGATTGTAAATACTGGTTCGCCATTGCAAATAAAACTTGTTAGAATAGAGCTTAACCTTATTTCAGGAGAATAAATGGCCAAGAAAAAGAAGAGAAAGCCGGCAGGTAAATCATCCAAACCATCCGCAGCGCCAAAAAAGCCAGCTGCCAAGAAAAAGATTGAGCCTAAAAAAGAGCTAAAAGACCCCAAGAGTGTTGATCTGGCCGAAGACTTAACCGAGCCAGTGCCACACGAGGCTATTGTGAACCCCAAAATTGCCAAGTATTTACTAATAGTTGTAGCCATATTGCTTGTTGTGGTGGCAATCTTGTGGTTTGTAGTGCAAAATGCCCGCACTCAACAGATTAACAATGTGCAGAATCAAGATAAGCTGCAAAATGTAACGCCCGGGCAGCCAGAGAGCATACAGGGCGGCGGTAATTCGAGCCTACAGAATTCTAGCTCACCCCAACCCAGTGATAGCTCGGGCTCTCAGCTACAGCCAGCTCAGTCAAGTACTCCTAGTCAGGTAAATCAATAGATGTGTTATTGTTCGAGAATCTACCAATAGATGGAGACGAGAACTATATTTAGTTCTCACAAAAGTTCGAACAATGAAAGGGTATTGTTAACGTGTTGGTACAAAAGTTAATGTTTTTGTAAGAAATTCCAGGGGCGAGTCAAATAATTGGGGTGAGGAAAAACGAGCACAGAATTCACTCACATGGTCCGAAGCCGTGTCTGGTGTTTCATAGATTTTGAAACAAGTTCAGGATGACAAAAGTGTGAATTGTGGTTCGGCCAAAAGTCATTGCTGCATCTGTGGGTAGCTGCTATAATTTAGCCATGAAAAGTAATGAGTTTGTTGCCAAAAGGGAACTCGAATTAAGCCTTAAAGAGTCCGAAGATCGGGTAGCTAATCGTGTTGTTGATGAGATAAGCGAAGTAATTCGTGATCTAACTGATCAGATGAGTGACAAATTCCAGAAGGTTGACCACGACATAGCAGGGGTTAAGTCCGATATAACGGAGGTTAAGTCTAATGTTGAGGAGCTTAAACTTGGCCAAAACCGTATCGAAGTTAAACTCGATAATACTATTGAGCGGGTTGACGATCACAGCCAGCGCTTTGAGGTTCTAGAGAAACAATCAGTGTAGCACACTCCGAACTAGAGTTTGCAAGCCAATTGTAGATTGTGGTTCGGCCCAACAATTAGACCTTATAAAGGTCTTTTTTGTTGCGCTAAAATGTGATATAAATAGCCTTAATCATCGAGCCGTATCTGGTTGGGTGTAACAAGTTCGCTTACAGCCCGTTGACAACAAGGAGGATTCGTAATGGCGGACGACGAACTGTCTGAACAAATTGGCAACATCTGCTTCTGGCTATTTCTAGGTGGAGTAGTGCTGCTCATGATCATCGCCGTTGGCTACTGGCTGGCCGACAAGATCAGAAAAGAGGTGCACCATGAGCGTGAACGACGTGGCAAGCTGGCCGCCAAGCTGACCGAATTGCTGCCAGAAGGCTCGAAGGTGGTGAGTACTCACTGGCGACCGGGCTGGAACGAGGGTGGCTACATGGTGGCATGGGTGTCGGTGGGTAATGCTGGCAAAGATGCCGTGCTTTGTCGGCTTGACTACTACTGCAAACACTCCAGGCTACAGTTGAGGTCGAGCCTGCCCAGCTTCGAGCAGGAGTGTGAACCAGGCAAGATGCCAGCATTCTTGCGGCCTCACCCGCACCGCAAAAAGTTCTGCCGCAGGGTAAAAACGACCTACTTCAACCTGCGAACCGGCAGTTGGTGGTTCGTGCCGGCTGAATCCGACGGCGAGGTGGAAGTTAGCAAGTAAGCGAACGGGGCAGCCTTCTTGGAGCTAGTCTTCTAGAAGGCGCATGCCCCGTGCCCAGAGTATTTAAGCGAGTTTTTTGAATATTGTGGACACGAAAGGTATTGACAGTAGGTTATGTAAGCAGCTAACATATTAAGTAACTTATATATCCCTAGTTATTATGCGTAAAAAACTAATCGACAAGTTCTTAAGAAGCTACTTCCACTTTCACCGTACCATCGATGCTAGTTGTGCTTGCCCAATGCAAGGGCGTCGACTCAACAAGGCTCAGATAGAGCTTCTGTACAACCTGCACAAGAACAGGGCTATGAGTGTTGGCGAGATTGCCAAAAGCTGCTCGGTTACTAGCAGCGCCGCCACCCAGCTGGTCGAGGGTATGGAAAGGTGTAGTCTTTTGGTTCGGTCTGAGGATAAACAAGACCGGCGAGTGGTAAAGATCTCATTGAGTCGCAAAGGCCAGGACTGTTATAAAGATTTTCATGTTAAGCACATAGAGGTGGTAGATAAGCTTTTGAGCGGTGTAAGTGTCGATGAGCTGCAGACTTTGATTCGAATTCAAGATAAAATAATACAAAGCAAAACCACCATAGGCATTAAGTAGTATATATGAAAGAAATCTGGCGAATAATTAACTTCTCACGCGTTCTTTGGCGCTACTACTTAGCAATTGCTGTTTTTGTGCTGGCACTGTCGGTTTTAGCCCTAGTAACACCGTTTTTAATTAAGGGCTTAATTGACGGTCTCACCACCCAGCTAGCTGGCGGCAAGGTGCAGTTTAGTTACTTCGGCAGGCTTCTATTTGGCCTGTTGGTTGTAAATGTTGTAATTACTCTACTTAGCAACGTTAACGGCTACTTGGGCGACAATATGGCTGCTAGGCTCAACAACCTACTCTCGGAGCGGTATTTTGATCACCTGCTCAAACTACCAATTGGTTTTTACGACAACGAAATTACTGGTAAGATCACAGCTCGCCTGGAGCGCTCAATTACCGGCATAAGCACATTAATGCAAACTCTTAGCAATAACTTTATACAGTTCTTTTTAACGACTGCTATCACCCTGGCCGTTATTGCCTGGTTTAGCTGGCCGGTGGCGGTGCTACTAGCGGTTATATTTCCAGCCTACATTTGGATAACCCACCTCAGCTCGACCTCTTGGCAAAAGGTGCAAGGCAAAATTAACACTGAGCGCGATGTTAGCAATGGCCGCTTTGTGGAGTCAATTAGCCAGATTAGAGTTATTAAGTCGTTTGTAACCGAAATTAGCGAGCTAAACTTCTTTAGCAAAAAGCGACGCAACATTGAGAGCCTCACCCGCAACCAGTCCAATAAATGGCACCGCTACGATGTGGCCCGCCGACTCATTCTAAATCTGGTGTTTGTGGGTATATACGTGGTTATAATCTGGCAGGCTTTTACCGGCCGCTATGGCCTGGGCACGGTGGTGCTGTTAATTACTTTAGTTAACCAGGCGGAGTTTCCGTTGTTTGGCTCTAGCTTTATTGTTGATGCTCTGCAGCGAGCTACAGCCGATAGCCGTGACTACTTCGAAATTATGAACACCAAAGCGGCAATTACCGACGAAGCAGGCGCCAAAGAGCTCAAGATTACTAAGTCGCAAGTTGAATATCGCAAGGTCGACTTTGCTTACGAAAAAGGTCAGCGAGTTTTAACCGGCATTAGCTTTACCATTAAGCCGGGTCAAAAGATTGCCCTGGTGGGCGAAAGCGGCGAGGGCAAGAGCACTATTGCCAATCTAATGCTGCGCTTTTACGAGACTACTGGTGGGCAAATATTAATTGATGGCCAAGATGTGAACGAGGTCACTCAAAAGAGCCTGCGCCGAAATATTGGCGTGGTCTTCCAGGAGCCCCAACTATTCAGCGGCACCGTGCGTGAGAACGTTGCCTATGGCCAAGACGACCCAGCCGAAAAAGATATGATTGAGGCTGCCAAGGCGGCCAATGCTTATGGTTTTATCAAGAAGCTGCCCAAGGGCTTTGATACCGAAATTGGAGAGCGCGGCGTTAAGCTGAGTGGCGGCCAAAAGCAACGCATTGCCATTGCTCGAGCGATTATGAAAGACCCATCAATTTTGATACTCGATGAGGCCACCAGTAGTCTTGATAGCAAAGCCGAGCATGAGGTGCAGGAGGCGCTGGAGCGGCTTATGAAAGACCGTACCACCATGATTATTGCCCACCGTCTGAGCACCATTGAGCATGTCGATATGATTGTGGGTCTCAAAGGCGGTAAGGTGTCGCAAATGGGCACACCCGATCAGTTGGCCAAGCAAAAAGGCATTTACGCCGAACTGCTAACCTTGCAAACCATTGGCGCCAAAGACAAGCGCAAGGCTGAGCTCAAGAAGTACGATTTAGCTGGATAGCTGTTACGTTTGCATATGAACTCCGCTAATGGTTCAATTAGCTTGATTGTCGCAAACCTGCGACGACGCAACGATACTGGTAGGGGTACGCCCCAAGGTACAGCAAAGGAGCCTGGCAATGGATTCGTCCAACAGGCCAGAAGTGAAGGCCGCGGTTCGCCGAGCCGTAATGCGCGGCGGTGAATACATCCCGCCCGCCGAAGTCACTCCAGAGGAGTGGCACGACTTCGTGCTGCTGTGGCTGCACGACCTCGGGCCACACATGGAGTATGTCACCATGAAGCCAGAGGCAATCAAGAAGCACCTTTGGGAACGTCCGGGCGCTGGTTCATACCAATTCCGAAACGTCGCCCAGCGGGTCTACGACGACAGCTTCCTGCAGAGCGAGATGCTTTCGACGAGGGCGATCTTGCTTGTTGAGCATCACTTTCGTGAGGCCAAGAAATACCGAAGCTTCTGGATGCTGCAGTCGGGCAATCTGTTGATGTTGGAGTTTGAGTACACGACCGACGTGGACAATCAGGCGGGCTTCGACCACAACAGGACTGCAGTTACCGAGATAGTGACCAAGATAAACTTCGAGGTGGTCTCTGACGACCGGCTCCTGGAGTTGATCTATGAAGACGCTGAACGTGACAAGAACCCCAACCTGGGCTCTAGCCACCCAGGCTTCTGCCTGGTCAATTCGGTTACTAAGGCCGTTGGCAGTACCGGCCAAAGCCGCGTTGCCCGAGGCGGCGAAATGGTGGCAAAGGCTGTGGCGGTAACTGCTGCGCTCGAGCGGCTGGATCCGACGGGCATCATGACAAGGCTCGACTAGTACGCAAGCCCTCAGGATGGAGGCAGACGCCCCCAGTTCTGGGGGCATTTGCCATTTTAGGAGTATAATCTTACTGTCACACTCATTCCCGGCGGAGTGAAAGTGAGCAGTTTTGATATGGACCAGGTTAAGCTTCCTGGAAAGCGAGAACTGAAGTCGGTGCTGCGTAAAACCTGCCCTTTGGGTGAATTAGAGCCTCTGTGGGAGGTTTTTGCACAGACTGCGTGTAAAGTACTGTCCCAAACACAGCTCCAGATGTGCTGGATTGTAGCGGTCGACCAGTTCTGTTGGGCCTCTAAGCGCCCTGATTGGTATCGAGCCGATCTCCAGGCCAAATTTGATGTAATCTGGGAGGCATTAAGTACCATTGACAAGCAACACCGTTAGTGGTATACTGTGTTTCTGATCTTCGACAGAAAGGGGTTCCCCAATGGAGCCACAGCAATTTCGCCGCCAAGGCGAGCATGAAGGGTACGCAGTGGCGAGGTTCGTTGCCGTGACCTTCGGCGCGGTGTTCGTGTTCGGGTTGGGGTTTGATCCTGAGAGGAACCCTGAGAACTCGGGCCAAATGGGCTTCGTTATCCCGCTGGGGATCGATGACTATGGCGCCTTCACCAAGGAGCTTGGTCGCGTTCGGCGAGAAGGATCCCCTCTGCTTTCGCAGCGCCAGTCTCGGGCCTATGCCTTCCTCAACCTGTTCGATGAGGGAGATGGTCACTCGAAGCGTCTCGAAGAGCTTGTGCGCCCCTTGGGTGACTACAAGATGATCTTCATGGACTTCGTGCTGATCTCGGCGGACAACATTCGTCTTCCGCCCGGCACGCTCGAGCTCCTCCCCGAGGTTCCAAAGCTCGAGAACCTCCGCCGGTTTAACCCGGTCACTCAGGAATTCGAACTCCTCGTGCCGGCCTGAGCCCACTCGAGCTCGAAGAACACCAACAGCCCTCGACGAGAGTCTCTGACTCCCTCGCCGGGGGCTTTCGTCATTTTATGAAGCTTTTGACCATCTTAAGCCTATCTGTTACAATTATTGCACTTAAATGTATTAAATCACGCACCTGCAGCAAGCTCCTCCCAACTGGGATACTGCAGCGAGGCTATCAAGGAGAAATATGAGCGAAAAAACAACTGCAGCTACTAAAAAAGCTGCGCCCAAAACGTCTACAGTCAAAACTGCTGCTGCAAAGCCAGCCACCAAAAAAACAACGACAAAGATTGACCCAATCTTGCGCGAGCTACTCGAGGCCGGGGCTCATTTTGGTCACCAAACGGCTCGCTGGAACCCCAAAATGGGTGAATTTATTTACACTGCTCGAGGCGGGGTGCACATTTTGGATCTCACCAAAACTGCCGAGGCTCTAAAGAGTGCCGAAAAGTTCATCGAAGACGTCACTAAACGTGGCGGCAACGTTTTATTTGTTGGCACCAAACGCCAGGCCAAAGATGTCTTGGCTAAAGCGGCCGCGGGTGCCGAGATGCCCTATGTAAATCAGCGCTGGCTGGGTGGCATGCTAACCAATCTAGAAACTATCCGCAAGCGCGTGTTGCGCATGAAGAAGTTGCGCTCTCAACAAGTCGAAAACGACTTTGCCGACATGAGCAAAAAAGACCGCTCTAAGAATCTAAAAGAGCTCGAAAATCTTGAAAAGATCTTTGGTGGCGTGGTCGACATGGACACCGTGCCAGCGGCACTGTTTGTAGTTGATATGCCGCGTGAGGACATTGCCATTGCCGAGGCTCACAAGCTAGGCATACCGGTGGTTGCTATTTGCGACACCAACGCTGATCCTGACCGAGTGGAGCACCCCATTCCAGCTAACGATGACGCCATTAAGGCCGTTACACTAATTACTACAAAAATTGCCGAGGCTGCCCGAGTTGGCCACGAGGCCTACAGGGCCAAAGCCGCCAAAGATGCAGATATGGAGGCCGCCAAAGTTGCTACAAAGGAGGAGAAGTAATGGCCGATTTTAGTATCGACGATGTAAAAAAGATTCGCGAAGCCACCGGGGCGGGCATGATGGATGCCAAAGCTGCACTCGAAGAAGCTAAGGGTAACTACGACAAGGCCCTCGAAGTTTTACGCCTCAAAGGCTTGGCCAAAGCCGCCAAAAAGGCTGATCGAGCGGCCGAAAATGGTGTAATTGAAAGCTACATTCATGGTGGCAAGATTGGTGTGCTAGTTGAAGTGGCTTGCGAAACCGACTTTGTAGCCCGCACCGACGACTTTAAAGCCTTTACTCACGATCTGGCCATGCACATAGCCGCTGCCGAGCCGGTCTACTTGAACCAAGAATCGGTGCCCGAAGATGTGATAGAGAAAGAAAAAGAAGTTATTAAAAAAGAGGTGGTGGCCAGCGGCAAACCAGCCGAGCACGCCGACAAAATTGTTGAGGGCAAGCTTAACAAATACTACGAGGCTGTCTGCTTAAGCGATCAAAAATTTGTAAAAGATCCTGAGCAAACCATCGAACAGATGCGCCAAGCTCTAGTGGCTAAGCTAGGTGAAAACATTGTGATTCGACGCTTTGTACGCCTAAGCCTTGGTGGCGACCAACCAACGCTTGCGGTATAATAACCAGCATGAATCAACAGTACTTAAACGCTGCTGAAACCAAAATGAAGGCCGCCTTAGAGCACCTGGAAGGTGATCTAGCTGGGCTGCGCTCGGGCCGGGCTAATGCCGGCTTGGTGGACAGCATTAAGGTTGAGGTTTATGGCCAATCCATGCCCATTAAGGGTTTGGCTACGATCACCACGCCCGATGCCAAAACCATTCAAATTCAACCCTGGGATCAGGCTAATTTAAGTGCAATCGACAAGGCCATTCGTGAACACCAGGCCCTAGGGTTAAACCCGAGTAGCGATGGCCACACGCTGCGACTGAACATTCCGCCAATGAGCGAAGAAACTCGCTCACAAATGGTTAAGTTACTAGGTCAAAAAGCTGAAGAAGCCAATGTGAGTATGCGTAACGGGCGCCACGAAGTTTTGAATGAGGCTAAATCGGATTCCAAGGCCAAAAAAATTACCGAGGATGACCTAATTCGAGTTGAAAAGGATTTGAATTCTTTGATTGAACGTTATCAGGGCAAGGTTTCTGAGGCCGTTGAGGTCAAAGAAAAGGAGCTAATGGCTATCTAGCCAAAGCCCCAGTATGGCCAAAGCCAAAAGCCAGCTAAACCATATTGCCTTTATTGTCGATGGTAACCGCCGTTGGGCAGTTGAGCGTGGATTGTCCAAGCTCGACGGCCACAAGGCTGGCTACGAACGCCTCAAAGAGATTGCCCTAGCCTGTTTTGATCGAGGTATTGCCCAGGTGGGTGCTTACATATTTTCGACCGAAAACTGGAACCGACAAGAAGCCGAGGTGTCATATTTAATGAACCTGGCTTATCGGATTTTTACTCAAGATCTCGAAGAGCTTAATAGCAAGGGCGTGCGAATCAGATTTTGGGGCTTTCGTGAGCGTTTGAGTGCGAAGCTGCAACAAGCCATCGACGAAACCGAGAGCAAAACTGCCAAAAACACTGCTGGCACGTTGAATCTGTGCTTTAACTATGGTGGTCAGCAAGAGATCGTAATGGCGGTTAAGGAGATTGTTGATTCCAAGATCAGCGCCGACAAAGTGGATGAAGAGGTAATAAAAAGCCACCTTTTTACTCACGATACACCCGCACCAGACCTAATAGTGCGAACTAGCGGCGAGCAACGGCTGAGTAACTTCTTGCTTTGGGACAGTGCCTACTCTGAGCTAAATTTTGTGCCGGCTTACTGGCCAGACTTCGATGTAGCCTGGCTCGATAATGTGATCGACGACTTTAATGGCCGCGAACGACGCTATGGTGGGGGCAAATGATCTTAACGATTGTTCTGGTTCTGTTGGTGTTCTCGGTATTAGTGATTGCTCATGAATGGGGGCACTATAAGGCTGCCCGCCGCAACGGCGTAAAAGTCGATGAGTTTGGCGTTGGTTTTCCGCCGCGGCTATGGGGTCGTAAGAGTAACGGTACCTTGTTTAGCATAAACACCTTTCCAATTGGTGGCTTTGTGCGCCTCAAAGGCGAAGATGGCGAGGCCAAGGGTGCCGACAGTTTTGCCAGCAAGTCGGCTTGGGTAAAGACCAAGATCGTAATGGCAGGCGTTACCATGAATCTTTTGATTGCTTATTTATTGATTACATTTCTACTTATTGTTGGCATGCCGCCATTGCTGCCAAGCGGCTTACCAAGTTTCGGCCCGATTCAGCCCGCACCTATTGGCGAGGCCAAGCTAACGGTTTTGGCCGTAACGCCCAACTCGGCCGCCGCCCGCTCCGGCCTCAAGACGGCCGACCAACTGGTTTCTGTGAATGGCCAGATGTTGAGTAGCAATCAGCAGTTGCAGGACTTTACCAAATCTCATGGCGGACAACAGATAACTCTGGTTTACAAGAACTCGCAGGGCGAGCACACGGCAACAGCGACACTCGGTACCGATCCAAACAAGGGCAACTTAGGCGTGGCCTCAGATAGTTTGCAGCTTATGCGTTATTCATGGTGGCAGGCACCGGTTGCCGCGGTGGTGGTGGTTTGGCAGCTTGTTGAGGCCACAATAGGTGCTTTTGCTGGCCTAATTGTCGGTCTGTTTACTCAAGCCAAGGTCAGTGAGCAGGTAGCTGGGCCAATTGGTATTGTCTCGATCTTCTCGCAGATCATTCAGTTTGGCTGGCGCTACATATTGGTGTTTGTGGCCTCGATATCATTGAGCCTAGCGGTAATAAATGCCCTGCCACTACCGGCGCTTGATGGTGGCCGAGAGCTACTGATAATCTTGCGCCGGGTTGGAGTTAAGATTACTCCGGCGCGCGAAAACCTGGTGCACGTTTTGGGTTTTGCAGCCTTAATTATACTGCTGATTGTAGTGAGTATATCTGACATAAACCGACTGCGCTAATTACCGTAGTTCTCCGACATTCGAAAATCAGAAAGCAAAGTTGTCTGAATGCTTCTGTTCGAGCACGAGTGCCGTCTCTGTCGCAGAACAGAAAGTGAAGACAACTTTGTGATTCTAGATTTGAGCCCATGTCGGTGAGTTTGCTTCTTTGCTCACTCAAAGAAGTCCCGCGCGGACAGCGCAAGACTCAGTTTCGGCCGAATGGCCGACTTACTTTTTGACAGCAAAAAGTTAAGCCAAAACTGCCGGCATGGACGCTAGTCAAGAGCACCAAAGAGCTTGTTGCTTCCAGCTCTACGGAACTCACTTATGCTCAAACAGTCCTCGAACATGGAGCACACCAACCTCTTTGGCTTCCTGTTTGCTGTAATGCCGCTAAAACATCTAGGTGCATTCGGCTATAATAAAGCCATGGATCCCTTGCGCAAAGATCTTGCGATTGCCGGCGTAGCTTGGCGGCTGCGCGATGCCGCCAAGGCGCTGGCAATGATAGTTGCCTTGCCGGTTGGTTTTTATATTATGCTTATTATTTTGGCTAAAAGCCGCTTGCTCCCAGGCTTTTTAAGTAGTTTTTTTGTTACCGACCCGTATTGGTCTGGGGTGAGCCTCACGCTGATTACCGTAGCCATCGAATTCCTGGTTTTGCTCATGTTAAAGCAAAAATACGGGCTTAAGCTAGTTGACTTTGGCTTGCGTAAGTTTAAGCCACTGAACTCGGCCGGATATGTTGTATTGTTCTACATATTAACAGTCGTTTTAGTGGCAATCAGCTATGTGGCTATAAAAGTGCTTTGGCCAAGCTTTAATGCCGATGCACCTCAGGCTGTGGGCTTTGAATTTGGCAAGTCAGGGGCAGGACTAGCATTTAGTTTTACCTCGACCGTAGTAATCGTGCCTATAGTCGAGGAGATATACTTTCGGGGGGTGATTTTGCCAACCTTGGTGCGCCGCTGGGGTTGGTTAATTGGGGCGGCTGGTAGCAGCATATTGTTTGCTGTTTTGCACTTTCAGCCCAATGTAATTATTTATACTTTCTTGCTGGGTATGTTCTTGAGTTTAATGTATATGCGGCTCAAAAGCATTGTTCCTGGCATATTTTTGCACATGCTCAACAACTTGCTGGCTTTTGCTTTGCTTGCCGGTTGGATCAGATAACAAGACCTTGACAGAAGCATGGTGGTTAACGTTTTTAACTATAAAGCGCCGCTCTCAAGCTGAGGCTTGAGACCACGATGCACGACACAGTGTAAGCGTGGATGAACACCGGCAAAGGAGGCCATTAAGATGGCCAAGAGAGCTACACGACAGGAGCTCGGCGACCTGGGGGTGGTGTACAACCGCCTCTTCGAATTCGTCAAGAGTGGCAAGCGTCCAGCTGACGAGGCAATCGCGGGGCTGCAAGCTCTGGTGGACGGCAAGTTCTCGGTTGAGGGCCTGTATGACCGCTACAACGCTCAGCTGTTGACAATCCATGAGCAGATGGCGCTCCTGCGTGAATACAACGCCGGGTATTGGAACTACGCCCTCAGCGACGAGGACTTCGAGCGTGTCTTCAGTGAGGACGATCTGGAGCATGCGCAACAGATCGACGACCTGTTGCTGCTCTATGTCGACCTCGGCTCGCCCGATGCCACCTTCGAGACGTGGTGGCGAGTGATCCGCGTTGATCATGACAACACTCGTGCCGAACGTATGTGCGCCGATGCGGATCATCTCCGTCTCAACTCCTCTGCGTGCAACTACGAGCGGGGCATCCACCTGGTCCACATCGATCTGTTGGCGAACTGGGAGCCCTCGAAAGGTCGGATGGTTGGCAACATCTGTCAGCGATCCGAGAAGAAGTCCAGGAACTTGGCCCACGCTGAGGTCTTGGCGGCCTACGCCTACCACCCCAAGCTGCTTCAGCAGCAGGATGGCAAGCGTCTGCCCTACGTCGAGATGGCTGGCTATGAGCTCTGCCTGCCAGACGGCACATGGGTGGGGGTTCCTCGTCTGGAGTGGAACTTGGCCAGCAATCGGGTTCTGCTCGAGACCGACTGGCATGGCGCCCGGCAAACCCGGCACAGCGCACCGGAAGTCTGGTCGGACTAGTAGCACGGGACAGTCCCCACAGGGGTCTGAAGAAGGGGTTCGCGAGATCATCGCGACCACTGGTCTTCGGGCCCCTTCTTCATTTCTACGCAATTTAAACCTGATTTTATCTAGTACCAGCCCTTGTAGCTTGTTACACTATAATTACATGATCCAACGTTGGCAGAAAAACAATTTGGATATTTTTGAATTATGCGCACTGAAACTTGGGGGTGGATGCGCATGATCAACTCTTTGCTTGGCAGATTCAGCCACGACATTGGCATTGACCTTGGCACTGCCAATACTTTGGTGTACGTGCGTGGCAAGGGCATTTTAATTAACGAACCTTCAGTTGTGGCCATTAACAAAAAGAACAAGCAGATCTTGGCAATTGGTGACGAGGCTAAACGCATGGTTGGCAAAACCCCGGCCAATATTGTAGCTACTCGTCCACTCGTTGATGGTGTCGTGAGTGATTTCGAGATTACCGAACAAATGCTTAAATATTTCATCGAAAAGGTGCATCGTGAGAGCTTTGTGCTGTTCCCGCGCCCCCGTGTGGTGATTGGCATCCCCTCGGGTGTTACCGAGGTCGAAAAGCGGGCTGTTGAAGATGCCGCCAGCAATGCCGGCGCCAGGCAGGCTTTCTTAATCGAGGAGCCCATGGCGGCGGCAGTAGGGGCTGGTCTAGAGGTGCACGACGCCGCTGGCAATATGATTGTCGATATTGGTGGCGGCACCAGCGAGGTGGCGGTGATATCTTTAGGCGGCATTGTGGCTAGTCGTAGCATTCGCATAGCGGGTGACGAGCTAACCGAAGATATTATTAACTATGCCAAAGAGAAATTTAACATGCAGGTGGGTGAGCGCTCCGCCGAAAACATTAAGATCACTATCGGCTCAGCTCTAAAGCTCGACAAAACCCTCGAGGCGCCACTGCGCGGTCGCGACATGGTAACTGGCCTGCCCAAAGAGATGATTATCGATTCCGACCAAGTGCGAATGGCGCTGGCTCGTAGTGTGCGAGCAATTGTGGATTCCATTAAGCACACCATCGAAGAAACACCACCGGAGCTAATAGCCGACATTATGGACCACGGCATTTACTTGGCTGGTGGCGGTGCGCTGCTGCGTGGACTCGATAAGCTGCTCGAACAACAAACCAAAATGCCGGTGCACATTACCCAAGACCCTTTGACCGCCGTGGTGCGGGGTACGGGCATGGTACTCGAAGACATTGATAGGCTAAAAGACGTGCTGGTGAGCACCCAGTACGAGAAGGCACCTTACTAAACCATGGATGTTGCAGGCTTCTTTGTTGCCAATTCCGAGGCTTGTTCGTCGTACCTGTTAGTACGACTACATTCACTGCCCATAGACGCCTCGAATCGCACTAAAATCCGTGATTTAGTCGTGGCCATAGGATTAAGGCATGAAAAATAAAAATGCACCTGCTGTGGTTGTGGCGGCTGCGATTGCGGGCTTAATTATGTTGCTTTACATATTGGGGTTTCTGTGGCCATTTAGGATTATCCACGATCAAATTTTTAACCCGGTCGGACGCAGCCTAATTCGCGTTGGCCGTTCGGTTTCTGACGTGTTTGGGTTTTTGGGCAAGGTTCAGAACCTGAATCGCGAAAATGGCCGTCAAGCCGATGAAATTTTGCAACTCAAACAGCAATTATCTACGCTTAAAGAAGTTGCTCGCGAAAATGAAGAGTTGCGCACCCAACTGGAGTTTAATAAAAGTCTTTCACTAGACTTGGCGCCGGCCAGAGTTGTGGCTAGTGATGTCGATACGACCCAGCGTTATATTACGATTGATAGAGGCAACTCTAGTGGCATAAAAAAAGGTATGGCGGTGGTTAGTAGTGGTGCCTTAGTTGGTACGGTCGACCAGGTTAATGACTATAGCTCGAGAGTTTTCTTGGTAAGCGACCCGCAGTTTAAAATACGTGGTACTGCCCAAGACGGCCGGGCCAACGGGATTGTCTCTGGCCAGCTGGGTAGCGGCTATGTATTTGGTCAAGTTTTGCAAGGTGACAGTCTTGGTGTGGGTGAGATGGTTATAACGACCGGTACTGGCCTAGTTCCACGCGGTATTCTAATTGGCCAAATAGAGCAAGTTAACAAGGCTGACAACGCTGTGTTTCAGAGTGCCCAGCTAAAGCCGCTGGTAGATGTGAATAGAGTAGAATTAGTTTTTGTGGTTTTGGGGTTGAAACAATGAAAACGGTTTTTGCAGTTGCTGTCTTAATATTTGCCGGCTTACTTCAGGTAACTGTTGGCTCAAATCTGGGCAATCTTTGGCCGAATTTGAGCATTATCTTGCTGGTTGTGTTGGCAGTACTGCTGCCCTTAGACAGCCTTTTGATTCCAGCTATTCTGGCAGGAGTTCTGGCAGACTACTATAGCGGCAGCGATTTTGGTCTGCACATGGTTTACTATTTGTTGGTGGTGTTGATATCTAAGTTAGTCTTTAAGCTGGGCGAAAAAGAACCGTCGGTAATAGTCATGATTCTGCTGGCCGGTGGCTTTAGTCTGCTGTACGGCTTTATTCGGGTTGTAGGCACCCAACAGTTCTTACTGGTATCTGGTTGGACGAGTATCGCACTAATACTATTGGGGCGGACTGTTGTGGCTGGAGCGTTGACCTGGCTACTCTTGCCAGCCATAAAATTTCTCTATCAACTACTCGGACGATGGTCACACTTTTATGCTAGGTAGGGGTTACTATTCAAACAGGGGGTTAGCTTGAAGATATTTGGTGACTTTTATGATCGAGCCATAAGTTTTAAGCCGTCGAAGCGAGAGCAATCGGTAAAAACCAGCGAGGACTGGTCGGCAGCAGTTATGACCGGTAGCAGCGACCAGGTTGCTGGTTATGACAGTCTACCGATCGCCTTTTTTATAGTATTTGCAGTTGCTACGCTGGGCGTGGCGATCGTTTTGTTTGCGCGGCTAGCCAATTTACAAATTGTAAATGGCCGGCAATCGACGGCGCTAGCAGCTGGCAACAGAGTTCGCTCACAAAACATTACAGCTCCCCGCGGCACCATATATGATCGTAATGGTCAGGTGGTGGCGCGCAATGTAGCCAACTACGATTTAACAGCCATGCCGAGCCAGCTTCCAAGCAATGCTACTGATCGTCAGTCTCAATACAATCTCTTGGCAGGGCTGTTGCGGTCTTCGCCGGCCGAGCTAAAAGCCAAAGCAGAATCAAAAGGGCTAAAATATTCTCAAGCAGTTGTGGTGGCCGAAAATGTCGACCGCGACACGGCTCTAAATATTGATGAATACCAGGCCGGCCTGAGGGGCTTTTCTATAGAGGTCAACCCGATCAGGGAATATCTAGATGGGGGTAATTTATCGCATTTTTTGGGTTACACCGGGCGCATATCAGCCGAGGAATGGGCTCAGTACCCCAACTACCGCCAAATTGACTACATTGGCAAAAGTGGTCTCGAACAATCCTATGAGCAAGATCTAAAGGGAGTAGATGGCAAGGAACAAACGGCTGTCGATGCCTCGGGACAGCCTATAAAATACTTGGCAAAAATTGAGCCAACTCCTGGCAATGGTTTAATTCTTTCAATCGACAAGAATCTACAGGCAAAAGCCTACGAAGCTTTGGCGGCTGGAGTTCAGAAGGCTGGCGCTAAGGCGGGAGCAGCAATAGCAGTCAATCCTCAAAACGGCCAGGTGTTGGCAGCAGTTAACTATCCGGGCTACGATAACAATCTGTTTGCCAAAGGAATATCTCAGGCCGACTATAGCCGCTTGCTCAACGATCCCTCCAAGCCCCTGTTTAACCGAACCTTGAATGGCAGCTACCCCATTGGCTCGACTATCAAGCCGTTTATTTCGAGCGCCGCATTAGATGAGAAGGTAATAAATGCCAGCACTATTGTCGATGACAAGGGCAAGCTGGAGGTACAAAATCAATATAACCCATCGATTGTTTATACTTTTAAGGGCTGGGAGGCTAGTGGCTTGGGACCTGTTAATGTAGTTAAAGCACTTACCTGGAGCTCGGATATCTTCTTTTACGTGGTGGGTGGCGGTTACCAGGGGTTTAAGGGGGTGGGCCCAGAAAAGCTAGTCGCCTGGTACAAAAAGTTTGGTTTTGGCCAAAAGACTAACATTGATATAAAATCCGAGAGCAACGGCTATGTGCCAACGCCAGCTACTAAACAGCAAAAAACTGGCGAGCCTTGGGGGTTAGGCGACACCTATAATATTTCAATTGGCCAAGGTGACTTTTTGGCTACGCCTATGCAGCTGGTTATGGCGACCGCAGCAATCGCTAATGGCGGCACTCTTTATGAGCCACGCGTAGCTTTGGAGGTGCGCAGCCCGTCTGGTCAGACTGTGCGTAAGATTGAGCCGGTGCCGGTTAGGCAAAATGTTGTTAGCTCCCAGGCTCTCGATCTAATTCGCCAAGGCATGGAACAAGCTGTGGCGGCAGGCACCGCTTGTTGTAGCATAAAGAACGAAGTGCCAGTGCAGGTGGCTGGCAAAACCGGTACGGCCGAAACCAGCTCACAAGGCTTCGATGGCAAGAATCCAACCACTAAACCAGATGCGTGGTTTGTAGCTTATGCGCCGGCTAAAAACCCCCAGATCGCCATGGTGGTGCTGGTAGAGAACTCTGGAGAAGGCGCTGAGTACTCGGTGCCAGTAACCAACGAGATTCTAAAATGGTATTTTTCACCACGCTAGAGCGGTAAAAGCAACAAATAGCTTGACAGGCTGGGCTTACAGGTTTAAACTCGAAAACAAACACCGCATGTGTTGAGGGTGAGATGTAAATCTCAGTTGTAAAATTGCTTAACTTAGACCATGCAAAAAACATGGTCGTTTTGCTTGGTAGTAACCAAGTGTTTCTGAAAGCGAGGTAATCTGCGGGAATGGCAAAGAAGCAAGATTTTTATTTAACGTCGGAGGGCATTGAAGAGCTCAAGACCGAGCTAGCTGACCTCACAAAAAATAAGCGTAAAGAAGTTGCTAGGGCACTCAAAGAAGCTAAGGAGTTTGGTGATCTTAGTGAAAATACCGATTGGGATGATGCCAAGGCTCGACAGGTGTTCATAGAGGGCAGGATTGCCGAAATTGAGAATATTCTAAAGCATTCTAAAGTCATTAAGAATCAAAAAACCGATGTGGTGGCTGTTGGCTCAACTGTAAAAGTTTTGCTGGCTGATGGTGATCAGATATTTAAGATTGTAGGTAGCACCGAAGCCAACCCAGACAAAGGTAAGATCTCTGATGTTAGCCCAATTGGCAAGGCTTTAATCGGCTGTAAAGTTGGTGAAGAAGTCGATGTTGAAATCCCGGCCGGTACTATTACTTACAAAATTGTAAGCGTCAATTAGTTACACTGTTGCGATCAAGCTAAATCTCGTATACTAAATTTATGAGTAACACATCGGATCAAGCTGCGGCTTCGGGCTACTGGGTCGATCTTATTTGCGGTCACATACAAAAACTGTATCCGGAGGGTGAGCTTTTGGTGTGCAGTGGCATTACGCCGTCTGGGCCGTACCATCTAGGGCATTCGCGCGAGGTTCTGGTGCCAGACGCGATTTTGCGCGGCTTAAGGGAACACGGCCGTGTTATCCGCCATGTTCATTTCGTCGATGATTTTGATGCTTTGCGCAAACGTTATCCATATTTGCCAGAAAGCTACGAGAGTGAAGCCGGCAAACCACTCTACTTGGTGCCTGCTCCAGATGGTAAATCCAAGAGTTACGCCGATCAGTACTTCAATGAATACTTAAACGCTACCAAAAAACTTGGAATTGAGATGGAGGTTGTGCGCATCCACCAAGAGTATCAAAAAGGTGCTTTTGCTGAGTTAATTAGTTTAAGTTTACAAAAGCGCGATCAGATTGCCGAAATTTTACATCGAGTTGGTGGTCGAGCGGTTGAAGACGGCTGGCAGCCAATTCAGGTACTTGATGAAACCAGCAATAGCTTGCGCACGGCTAAGTTTGTCGGCTTTAACTCTCAAACAGGTTTGGTTAACTATCTGGGCACCGATGGCAAAGAGCATCAAGCCAATATTGCCAAAGGCCAAGTTAAGCTCGATTGGCGGGTGCACTGGCCGGCCTGGTGGAAGATTTGGGGCAACCAGCTCGAAGGTTTTGGGCGTGAACACGCCACCAAAGGTGGCAGCTACGACACCGGCAAAGCAATTATGGAAGAGGTTTTTGGTTCACCGGCACCATATCCCGTGCCCTACGAAACAATTAACCTAAAAGGCGAGACCAAGAAGATGTCGAGTTCAATCGGCAACCTGGTTAGTATTACCGATACTTTGCAGATAATCCCACCCGAAATTCTGCGCTACTTTACCTTCAAAAGTCGACCCGAACGACAACTATTCTTTGACCCAGGTATAGGCTTATATAACCTAGTGGATGAATATGCTAAGACCGAATCCGAAACGCTGGCTGGCGAAGAGCCAGAATTCAAACGATCTTGGCAAATTGCTAGTTTGCAGGGCGATGAGCATGTGGTGAGCACGGTGCCATTTAGCCATTTAGTAACCGTCTATCAAACCGCTCAGGGAGAGGACGAAGAGATACTCGAGCTACTTAATCGCACGGGGCACCAAGAAGCCGTTAAAACCCAAAAGGACTCGATTTTGCGAGAATGCGAGTATATTAGGCGCTGGCTCAAAAAGTTCGCCCCAGAGACTGTTAAATTTGAGATTCAGCAGAAGTTACCAAAACTTGAGCTCAGATCTGAGCAAGAGAAATTTTTAAACAAGCTAGCCGAAGAACTGTCGGGTGGCAGCTTCGAGCCCGAGGCTATTCATACGGCTATTTACGAAACTTCCGTGGCCTGCGATTTAAAGCCTGGCGATGCTTTTAAGCTCATATACCAGCTGTTTATCGCCAAAGATTCGGGCCCCAAAGCCGGCTATTTCTTGGCTAGCCTCGATAAACAATTTGTTTTAGATAGATTGGCTCGCAAAGCTTAAGCTTTCTGACTAGATCAAAATCGGCTATAATGAGCCTAATATGTTAGATATAAAGTACATCCGCGAGCACACCGATGAGGTTAGGAATGCGGCTAAGAATAAGAACGCAAAAGTTGATATCGACAAGCTACTTGAACTTGATAACCAGAGACGTGATGAGCTTCAACGGCTGGAAAGTGTACAATCTGAGCGAAACTCCCTGGCCAGAGAGTCGAAAGGTGGCAAGCCGACTGAGGATTTAGTGCAAAAAGGCAAAGATCTAAAAGTCAAAGCAGACTGTCTAGATAAATCTTATAACCAGGTAAATGCTGATTATCTAAAGTTGCTCTACGCTGTTCCTAATATTGCATCTCAAGACACACCTGTTGGCAAAGATGAGTCAGAGAATGTTGAGATTTCGAAGTGGGGCGAACGGCCAAAATTTGAATTTAAAGCAAAAGATCACGTAACGCTTGGAGAGGCTCATGGAACGATTGATTTAAAAAGGGCGGCTAAAGTTTCAGGTGCGCGTTTTGCCTATCTAATGAACGGTTTGGTTAAGCTGCAATTTGCAATTATAAACTGGACAATTGATGTATTAACTAGCGAAGATCAGATCAAAAAAATAACTGATCAGTCCAAACTATGTGTCTCAACTAGGCCATTTCAGCTAATGCTGCCACCCGTAATGTTGCGAACGGATAGCTATGCCGCCACTGCGCGCCTAAAGGCCGAAGAAGTTACTTATAAGTTAGCCGATGATGACTTGTGGCTCATAGGCAGCGCCGAGCACAGCATGGTAGCTATGTATCAGGATGAAATTTTAGATAACAAGGACTTACCATTGCGCTTTTTGGGCTACTCTACGAGTTTTCGTCGCGAAGCCGGCAGCTACGGTAAGGATTTGCACGGTATTTTGCGCATGCATCACTTCGACAAGCTAGAAATGGAGAGCTTTACAGGTTCAAAAGACGGTATGAATGAACATAAATTTATGGTTGCGGTGCAGGAATATTTAATGCAGGAGCTAGAAATTCCGTACCATGTGCTACTTAAATGTACTGGCGACATGGGCGACCCTAATTTCCGCGGCGTTGATATTGAGGCCTGGATTCCGTCGCAAAATAAGTATCGTGAAACCCATTCAGCTGATTATATGACCGATTATCAGGCACGACGTCTTAACCTACGATTAAAAGACGGTGAAGGAAATATTAGCTTTGCTCATACCAACGATGCCACGGCTTTCGCAATGGGTCGAACCATGATTGCAATCATGGAGAACTATCAGCAAGCAGATGGCTCGGTAGCGATTCCTAGGGTTCTGCAAAAATACTACGGAGCCGATAAGTTATAAGGAGGTGTTATGATCAAAATACAGCTTAGCGGGCGCCAGTACGAGATCGACAAAAACCTTCGTAAATACGTAGAAACCAAGCTTGGCAAGCTCGATAAATACATGCCGCGAGCTCACCAGGCTGTGGCTATGCGCGTGGAGGTGTTTCGCGATCCTTCGGGCCGCGAGGATAATCGCTACAAAGTCACGGCAGTTTTAGAGGTGCCGGGTCCTGACTTGGTGGCCGAAACCGCTACCATTAATCCGCATTCGGCAGTCGATATTGTTGAGGCCAAGCTCAAAGATCAAATCCGTCGCTACAAAGACAAGAGTGTCCCTAAACGGCTACGTATTAAAGATGCTCTAGGCAAACTACGGCAAAAGTAGTCACGGCCTCGACCTATCTGTTGTTATCTGGTATAATAACTAGGTTAATTTAGCAGTTTATGTCTTTTGTTACAAAAATTTTTGGTGATCCTAATGAGCGTGAGATTAAGAAGGCCAGGGCTAGGGTGGAACGGATTAATGCGCTTGAGCCCGAAATTAAAAAGCTCACCGACAAGCAACTCAAAGAGGAAACCAACAAATTTAAAAAACAGTTGGAAAGCGGCAAAAAACTCGACGATATATTGGAGCGAGCCTTTGCTGTGGTACGTGAAGCTAGCCGGCGTACTATCGGTCAGCGGCATTTCGATGTCCAGCTGGTGGGTGGGATTGTGCTACACGAGGGCAAGATTGCCGAAATGAAGACCGGCGAAGGTAAAACTCTGGTTGCGACGCTACCATTATATTTAAATGCCCTAAGTGGCAAAGGTGCCCACCTGGTAACTGTTAACGACTATTTGGCGCGCTTAGGTGCCGGCTGGATGGCTCAGATTTATCACTTCCTTGGTCTAAGTACGGCTGTTATTAAGCACGACGAGGCTTTTTTGTATGATCCGGAGTTTATCGACGATTCGCACCATGATGAGCGTTTGCAACATCTCAAGCCGATCAGCCGCAAAGAGGCCTACGGAGCCGATATTACTTATGGTACCAACAACGAGTTCGGCTTCGACTATTTGCGCGACAACATGGTACAAGATTCCACGCAAATGGTACAGCGGCCGCTCAATTACGCCATTGTCGACGAGGTCGACTCAATTCTAATCGATGAAGCTCGAACGCCACTGATTATTAGCCAGCCAGCCCAAAAGTCGACCGACCGATATTATACATTTGCCAAACTAGCTCGATCGCTCAAGCCCGAAAAAGACTACACCATCGACGAAAAGCAAAAAGCTGTTAGCTTGACCGACGACGGTATAAAAGACCTAGAGAAGTCATTGGGCCTAAAGAACATTTATGAGCCGGCCCACATCGAAGATGTGCACTTGATTGAACAAAGCTTAAAGGCCGAGGCCCTGTTTAAGCGCGATCGTGACTATGTCGTTAGCCCCGATGGCGAGATTGTGATTGTCGATGAGTTTACTGGTCGCTTGCTACCCGGCCGCCGCTATTCAGAGGGTCTGCATCAAGCCATTGAAGCCAAAGAGAACGTTACAGTTCAGGCCGAGAGCCAAACCTTGGCTACAATTACTTTTCAAAATTTGTTTAGGTTGTACGACAAATTGTCGGGCATGACCGGCACGGCTCTAACTGAGGCCGAAGAGTTCTCTAAGATCTACAACCTCGAAGTTACGGTTATCCCGACTCACATGCCCATGGTTCGTCAGGACATGAAGGATCGAATTTATAAAACTCAAGTGGCCAAATACGATGCCGTAGTGGCCGATGTAGCTGAGCGCTACGCCAAGGGGCAGCCAGTTTTGATTGGCACGGTCAGCATTGAGCGCAACGAGTACTTGAGTTCCCAGCTTAAGAAGGCCAGAGTGCCCCACCAATTACTAAATGCTAAGAACAACGAGAGTGAGGCCGAAACGGTAGCCGCGGCCGGCCAAAAAGGTGCGGTTACGCTGGCTACCAACATAGCCGGGCGTGGCACCGATATTGTTTTGGGCGAAGGCGTAAAAGATCTCGGTGGTCTGCACGTGTTGGGTACAGAGCGCCATGAGTCGCGCCGAATCGATAACCAGTTGCGGGGTCGTGCTGGGCGCCAAGGTGACCCTGGCAGTAGTCAGTTTTTTGTTAGTCTCGAGGATGATCTTATGCGTATATTTGGTGGTGAGCGAATTGGTTCACTTATGAATACTCTTAATATTCCTGATGACACGCCAATTGAGAACAAAATGATCACCCGAGCGCTCGAAACCGCTCAAAAACGGGTTGAGGGTCACAACTTTGATATTCGCAAGCACCTTGTCGAGTACGACGATGTTATGAACTCGCATCGTGAAATTATTTATAAAATGCGCCGTACATTTTTGGGTGGAGATAATCTAAAGAAAGAAATCTTAGCAATGGTGCGCTCCGGCTTTGCCAGCGTTGTGGCCGCTAATACCAATGCGAGCACCAATGTGGTTGACTTAGACGGTGTTGCCAAGCAGGCTGAGAACATTATTCCGCTCGACAATAACTGGAGTAAGAAAGTAACCTCAAAACTTCCAAACGATATAATCGATGATCTCACCAATAAGGCCGAAAGGCTCTATGGTAAGAAAGAAAAAGAGTTTGGCGAGTCGACCTCTCGATTAGTTGAGCGCTTAGTTTGCTTGCAGGTTGTTGACCGCGCTTGGCTGCAGCACCTCGAGACCATGGAACATCTGCGAGAGGGGATTGGCTTGCGTGGCTATGGTCAAAGAGACCCTTTGGTTGAGTATAAGGCCGAAGCTTATAAGATCTTCCAAGGCCTCCAGAATGGCATAGATGCCGAGATATCACAAACGATATTCAAAGTCAGTGTACAGCCACAAGAAGTGATCGAGATCCAGCCTGAGACTGCCATAACCGAGGGTGCTAAGCATGCCATTGCTTCGACCGAGATTGAGGATAGGTCTAAGCCAGCTAAAACCCCCAAGGCCAACAAGCTCTCACATGCTGCATCACCAGAGCTTAAACCAATTCGCAAAAGGCTCAAAAAGAAGAAAAAGAAGCGTTAGGCAAAATGGAATTTGGCTCTAAAAAAAGACGTTTTGAGAGAAAATGGCTATGGCTAGTTCCTGTGGTTGTTTTACTATTGCTGATGGCCGCCGTGGGCTACTTGTTTTATAAATACGATCAAGCCAGCCAGCCGGTTATAGTAAGCAGTGAGTCTAACTACAATGGCAACGGTATTGCTTTGCCAGGGCTCGATGGCAACTTGGGCCAGCAAACTTTGCAAGCACCTGCCACCCAGCCGCAAACTGCTCCTAACTCGCAACAGGGTTCGACTGGACAGCAATCGTCATCGTCATCTCAACAGTCGCAGCCGGTTCGCAGCCAAACACTTAGTAATGGCTTGAAAATCGAAGAGTATAATTCTGGTCAGGGTGATCGTAAAACCAAGGTTGGTGATACCGTGGCTGTGCATTACATAGGCTACTTTACTGACGGCAATGTGTTCGACACTAGCCTAAAAGGCGAAAAAAAGCCATTCGCTTTCAAATTGGGTGCTGGCCAAGTTATCCAGGGCTGGGACATTGGTCTGCAAGACATGAAGGTGGGGGTGGTGCGCCGGCTTACGGTTCCGGCTAGTCTAGCCTATGGCGAGAGAGGTTATCCGCCCGCTATTCCACCAAATGCTACGTTAGTATTCGATGTCCAGCTAATGGCAATTCAATAAGTTATAATGTAGTTATGTCTAACCAAAGAGTTGCAATACTAGGCTACAACCGTGAGGGTCGCGCGGCCTTAGATTATTTTCGCAATCAAGGCTCAGATTGCACGGTGTTTTACTACAAAAACCCCCAAGCAGCCCAAAACTCACCGATTCGCAATCTTCCAGCCAATGTGGAGTTACAGGAGGTCCTGCGCAACACCGATTTTGCAGGCTTGCTCGACAACTTCGATCTAGTGGTGCGCACAGCCGATATTCTGCCACATCGCATTAAAACCACGGCGCCCATCACCTCGAACACCATAGAATTTTTTACTAAGTGCCCAGCTCCCATAATTGGCGTTACCGGCACTAAAGGTAAGAGCACCACAAGTTCGTTGATAGCAGAATTTTTAAAAGCCGATGGCAAAACAGCTCATCTGATTGGCAATATCGGTGATGCTCCACTGGAAAGCTTAGGGCAAGTTAGCGCCAAAGATTGGGTGGTCTTTGAGCTGTCTAGTTTTCAATTAGCCGACATCAAGCAAAGTCCGCACATAGCTGTACACTTAATGATTGAGCCAGATCACTTAGATATACATCCTAGTGTTGAAGGCTATATGCAGGCTAAGGCTAATATATTTTGCTACCAAAAGCCCGATGATGTAGCGGTCTTCTATGCTGGCGACGAGAAGGTGAAGCAAGCCGCCGAAGCCTCGCAGGCTAAAACAAAAATCCCGTTTGATAGAGGTTCTACCGACCCAGCTGCGGCGAGGGTGGAAGATGGTCGGATCTTGGTTGGTGAACACCAAGTTGCCAAGACCACCGATGTTAAAATGCGCGGAGCCCATGTGTTAGATAATGTCTGTGCTGCTTGTGCAGCCGTATTTGATCTGGTGGATGGCCAGACTGTTTACTCTAAGGTGCTGTCTGAATTTGGGGGCTTGCCACACAGGTTACAAACTATTAGTGAGATTGGCGGTGTCGAATATGTTGACGACTCAATATCTAAAGACCCAACTGCCGCCAGGGTGGCGACAGAGGCTATTAGCAAGCCAAAAGTATTAATTTTGGGCGGCCAAGACGACAATCAGGACTACAGCCAATTAGTGTCACAACTTATAGATAATAAGGTTAAAAAAATAATATTGATTGGTAGCACTACCAATAGTCTTGCCGCTCAACTAGGCGGAAAGGTTGAGTATGCCAAGGCCCAAAACATGTCAGAAGCCGTAACGATGTCCGCAAAGTCGTCTCAAGCCGGCGATGCCGTGTTGCTGTCACCTGGCGCCAAGAGTTTTGATATGTTTGCTAATTACGAAGACCGCGGCGATCAGTTTATAGAAGCAGTGAGAAAGTTAAAATGAAGCCAAAGTATAAACAGTTTATATTTGAAGATTACAGCTTTGATACCAAAGCTAACATAGCGACCTTAAAGTACAGCTTCGATGGCGAGCTTAAGTTCGAGGAGCGAATAATCTGGGATAATCTCGATCCAGCAGGCTACGACCAAGCCGCATTCGATCGGGTCTTGTTTGGCTTGTGGATAATGGCCGGCATTAGTTACTACAAAGCTTATCTTGCACCCGAGATAGTCGTTAAAAAAGGTGGACTTAATTCGGCTCAAAAGGCGTTTTTCGACGACGTTTATCTGTATGGCTTAAGCCAGTTTTTGTATACCAACCAGCTTGATCCGGCTGTGGTTGCCAAGTTTCCAGCGGGTTCAGATCATGCCAGCCCGGCTCCAAGCCTAGATTTAAAAGGCTCGCTGCTGGCTGTTGGAGGCGGTAAGGATTCAATAGTTGCCGCTGAGTTGTTAGACAAGTTAGGCGAGGATTATTTCACCTGGGTGGTTTATCATCACGACCGGTTTAAGCCCCTGCTAGATAAAATTGGCAAGCCAAGCTTTGGCATAAACCGGCAAATCGACCCCAAGCTAAAAGAGGTTAACGAGCAAGATGCCTACAACGGTCATGTGCCGGTCACGGCCATTATTGGCTTTATGGGGGCAGTTTTGGCTATTTTAACCGGCAAAAAGAGCTTGGTTTGGGCGGTTGAATCCTCAACTGATGAACCCAACACCACCTGGAAAGACCTGCCGGTAAACCACCAATATTCAAAAAGCTCAATGTTTGAGGTTATTATGGACAAATACCTGAAAGATAATGTAGCTGCTAATATGGACTTTTATTCAGTTTTGCGACCTTTGAGCGAGTTGCGAATTGCCGAGATTTTTTGTCGAGACTACTTCGATAAATACAAAGGCTTGTTCTCGAGCTGCAATGGTAACTTTTACTTGGATAAAAAAGACAAGCTTAGCTGGTGCGGCCAATGCCCTAAATGCGCCTTTGTGTACACTATATTCTCGCCTTTTCTAAAAAAAGCCGAGCTTATGGAGATATTCAATGGTCGCGACTTGTTTGCCGATAATAATTTACGTGGTACCTTCGAGCAGATGTTAGGCTTAGATGGCATTAAGCCGCTAGAGTGCGTGGGCGAAATCGCCGAGGTACGCACGGCCATGCAAATAGCCAAAGATAGCGGCGACTATCCAGAATTGGCTCGTTTTGTGTTTCCACGCCCAGATTACGACTATAAAAAGTGGCACAGGAGCTATATGCCAGATCAAATTGAGTCAAGGCTCAAAGAACTGCTAGGCTCAGCATAAGCTGTTTGCGTTGATCTGTAAATTAAACTATAATCAGAGGTAACTATGAGTGCTGAAGCATACAGCAGTTCGCCTGGAAATTATAACGTAAATTTTGGGCCAAAGGATTCTGGTGAAAAGTCTAGTGACTCTGGCGCCAGCTCAAACGTCTATGATGACCTAAAAAACATGCGTGCCGAGTCTGAAGCTGCCTCTTCTTCGAGATTACGGGGCGACGAGGGCTCGATGGATGTTGGCAAGATAGTTGATGCCACCAAAACAGTCGGTAAAGAGCTTGGCAGGGGCGTAAAGAACGCTGCAGAGAGTATATTTCGTGGTGGCAACAAGGTTTTTGATTGGGCTACCCAGAGAGATAAAGAGTTTGCAACCGACCCCAAGCTGACCGATCTAGAAAAAGCCAGAAATACCCTTGCTGTGGCCAGGGAAAAACAAAAGTCAGTTTTTGCCAGATGGCTGGGCTTTGGTAAGCAGGACATTTTAGATGCCGAAGCTCAATATAATCAGGAGCTGCAAAACCAGGTGAAACAAAATATGAAAGAGCTGGTAAACCGAAACAATTTAGAAGTCTTGGAAAAGCCCGAGACCCAGGTTCAGCTGTTGATGATGGTTGCAAATGAGCGCTGCGAGAGAGCTAAGTCCGAAACCGCTGCCAAGGCGGCCCGCAAAGGTGGTAGAGCGGGAGCATTCCTAGCCCGACACCCTGGGCTAAGGGTAGGCCTTGGTATAGGGTTGATGGTAGGTGGGGTTGGGGCCACCATGTTGGGCTTTGCACCTGCTCCGGCCATGATTGGCTTAGGAGGATATATGGCTGCCAGGGGCAATATAGATAGAGGACAGGAAACAGTTCGAGAGGGCCGCAAAGAAAAGAACCTCCAGAAAGATCTCAATAAGATACTGTCAGAAAACAATGCCTCCGGCAAGGCTGTACTCGACACATTTGTATATAGGGTTAACAATGTCCCTGGAGAGACCTTAAGCCCTGAGGCTCAGGCCTTTATTAATAACGCCACCACTGGCCAGGAGCTGCCCCAAGAAGTTCAGCTTATGCTTTTAAACATGCAAAAGGCCGAGAATGAGCTTGCCAGAACGAGGGGTAGCGGTATAAAACCATCTCAGGTAGGCGGCATAGAAAACTGGATTTATAACAACAAACCTAGGGAGGTTGCAAATATTGTAGGCAAGGCCCTAAATTACGAGCTGGAATCGGAGAGTAAAGAGGCGGCCAAACAGGGTAGAGGTAATCGGTATAAGATAGCTACGTCTGTAGGGTTGGGCTTAATAGGCTCAGCGGCGGTTGCGGGCGTATCGTTGGCCGGCGAGGTGCCAAATGCCGTAAGTGCTTCGGCTGTGGCCGGTGGCTTTGGTTTGGCTGAGTTTATTATTCAAAAACGACGCAAAGATAAGAAAGATAAGGAGAAAAAGTAACAATGGACAATCAAAAAATCCCAACAGATCAATTTGGGGTTGTACTTTTTAAAGAGCTGGGGATCGAAGCTGTTTCGGATGAACAAAAGGCTGAACTGCTGGATACTATGGCCGAGATTGTTCAGAACAGGTTGGCGGTTCGAATTATAGATGCCTTAACCGAGACTGAGCTTAACGAGCTTGTAGTGTTAATGGATGCAGGTGATGACACCAAGGTGGGGCAATACCTGAACGATCATGTACTCGACTACCAGGCAATTGTAGCCGAAGAGATTAGGCGCATGAAAACCGAGCTGTTCGAAGACGTATCTGAAGCTCGAAAAGCACTACGAGCTGAATACCAAAAATAGTAGAAAATACTTGACAAAACGATAGTTTTGTAGTATATTGTTTCCGAGTTCATAGCTTAGGCTATGGATCGTTCAATTTGAAATATCCGCTCCCTAAATAAGTAGGCAGGAGGGTTGCTTGTTCGTATAGAACAGGCTATTTTACCTGCTTTTTAGTTTACAAACTGCCTACAGGCACCTGTGTACGTGTAAGCGATCTTGCCGCCCAAGATTGAATGCCGTACGCAGGCTCCTGTAGGTAACAGTAAACAAGACGCCCCTCCCGGGGCACTACCCGAGGAGGGAAGCAATGCCGCATCTCGAAACGCTATGTGCTGACCTGGAAGTTTCGATCGACCTTAAGCCCAAGCTCATTGTTGAACTGGGCGACAAGCTTGCCGATGACGGACAGGTGGGTGAAGAAGACTTCTTGGTGGCACTTGGTAAAGTCCTTGAAGATTCAGGGGCAGGTGACACACCACCAGAAGGCGAAGACCCCGAGCCAACCCTTTCCTACGAAGACTGGGTGCCATGGCTCGAAGCACAAGGCATACCCGTACAAGCGACCGAGCAAGACCCCGAGCCGTGGCGGCTCGTGCGTCGGATTGTTGGGGTCAACCTCAACGCGACACGCAAAGCCAACGCCAGCTTCGAGATGGTTAAGCGTGGCATCGTCACGCTCATGCTCGATCTTGCAGAAGAACCAGAACCTACATCCCCTCCGGGGGGAACCAAAGACCCCCAGGAGGGAGACGACATGAACGATCGAGAGATCACAGAGCTGAACACCGCGATCTCTGGCATCCGCGAGAACTTCTCGGGTGTCCAGGGTTTGCATGCCGAGTTCGGCGCGCCACCACGAGACGACGACAACCTGGCGCGCTTCACCGCCTTCGCGCGTCGTACACCAGAAGAGCAGGACTTGTATCGCCAGTACCGGGGTTGGATGACCCAGATCATGGTGATCTTCGAGGCCGAGGCTCGCAAGGTGGACCCGAAGGGCGAGAAGTTCACCTACGGCGACCGCAAGAAGTGGGCCAAGTTCTGCTGGCGAAGCGTCTTGGCGTTTGCCCATCCGGACCGGAACGACGACATCACTCGAGAGAATCTCGAGGGGATCTTCGTTCGCAACGGCGGCAATGGGCAACGACCACGCGGCTCGCAAGGTGGCTCCTCTGGCAGAGGCGCACGGCCCAAGTCCGGGTCGGGTGCTGGCGCCAGTGGCGGCTCGTCGAGTCGACCGGGTGGTAGCAGTGGTTCGGGTGCTGGTTCGCGCGGCGGTCCTTCGGGACAGCAACGCTCCAATGTTCGGCCACCGAACTTCGACGCGCGTGTGGCGACAGCCAAGCAGTGCATCGAGCGCACACCCGTCGGCATGTGGGCGCGCGACCCGCTTCGCAAGCCATGGTCGTTCAGTGAGGAAGGGATCACCGATGTGGCGTTCTGCGCCCTCAACCTCTACCTCGAGAAGTATCCCAACGGTGACTTCGAGTCCGATCGCGACGTGTTCTACGCCGCGTTCTTCGACATCATCGAGGAGGTCTTCGCCGACGACTAGATTTACCGGGAGCGGTAAACGGGGTTGGCTCCGCTGCACACTGTGTGCAGCGGAGCTCCCCGGCCAACTCAACAGAATGTTAGGATCGCTATCCTGGTATATTGCCCCTGTGAGGGCACGTGAACTTCGGTTCGCGACCAGGTACCGCTCACGAACATGCAGGAGAATCATCATGGCGTTCAGCAAAGACCGCTACGAGAAGTCCAAGTCGGCAACAGCCGACGCCGACCCGGCCATGAAGGCCCGCGCCCTGGAGCTGCTGCAGAAGGTTGCTCTCGAGCAACTGGAGATCAGCGGCGGCGGCACGGTCAAGTTCAACAAGGAAGGCGTGCAGGCCATGATCGACCTCTGTGGCCCCGACTTCTTGAAGTCCTTCCCGGACGTTGTGGACGAAGATGCCAACAAGGCGTTCAAGGCCGCAATGCTCGAGATCATCGACCAAGTGCTCACGTGATCTCGCCACGCGAGAGGCTGTGCTCCGGTTTACCCCGGAGCGCGGCCGCTCGTGACCCACAATTTCAGGATCGCTATCCTGGTATATTGCCCCCGTGAGGGCACATGAACAATGAAGTTCACGACCAGGTACCGCTCCCGAACATATACGAAAGAAGGTGGGCATTATGCCTGGTTTCAACCGTGCGCGCTATGCCGCGCCGGCCCCATCGCCCGGAGGTGGGCTCGACCAGCAAACCCAGCTGATCATCAGCGGGGTGATTGGCGGAGTCCTGCTGCTCGTGACCCTTGTAGTCGCAGGACTCAATTGGTCGTGGCTGTATGGATTCCTCACCGCCCTGGTGGTTGGCCTGGGTGGCGCAGGGGGGACCTTCTGGTTCCTCACACGCGATCCATCGGCCAATGCCGCCACACCGCCGCCACCCGCTGGCGGCGGCGCAGACCCAGCCAATGGCAAGAGCCTCCACATCCTTGTGGGCGTGCTCATGGGCTGCTTTGCAACGGTGTTCGCAGCAATCTGCAGTGCAGTCGTGGCTGCCATGCTCACGGACGCAGGCGGGCCACGGATCGTGGCATTTCTTGCCCCGTTTGTGATCGGTGGCATCATCGGCTGCACGGCGCTGTTCAAGCACGGCACAAAGTAGCGGTCAGGATGACGTTCTGGCCCCTACCTCGTGGTCCCGGCAGGGAGCTTCGATCTTCGGATCGAGTTCCCGCCGGGCGCCACCCGCTCAACCCAAATGTGAGATTTATACTTGTGTATAGACGAAAAGAGTGTAATCTGATATGTGGGCTGAGTACAGGAGAGAAAACCTGCACCCAGTTCGCAGCTTTACATCACCCAGACAACAACAAGGAGGTGATCGGATGACCAGGGGTCATGCGATCTTCGCTGCTTGCGCGGTTGTGTTCACTGTCCTTTTGGGGGCGGTGGGTGTAGCCGGTATTGCAGCCAAAAGCGGCACTGCGAGTGCCCAACCAACCCAGCAATCACCTGGGCCTCAAGGCTCCGACACCACCCAGGTGCCAGCGCCGACCGCGTCTGTTCCGCCCGCAACCACCGAAGAGCGCAAGGCCAAGGTGAGTCTGGAGGACTGCCAGAAGCGGATCGGAGTCACCAACAACTCCGACGACGACAAGAAGCTGCAAGAGGCCGGCATCACGCCGACCGAATGTCTCAAGCTGACAGTCGAGTTGTGCCAGGGAGTTGGCAGCGACGACGCCAAGGTGGTGCAGGAAAGCTCCGACAAGCTCAAGCAACTCGGAGTGGACCCGCCAGACACCAAGTGCGTCGCAATCCTGGCCGGCGTCACTACCACCACCAGCAACGGGGGTGGTTCAACGCCAAGCACATCGCCCAGCGACACCACGGCTCCTTCCACCACCACGGCAGTACCGAGCGGGACACAACCGCAAGGCACAGCTGCGCCAACAACTATGGCTACCACACCGCCAAGCACGGCGCCACCGCATCAGCCCGACACCGTCGACCTTGCCATCTTCGTTCAGAAGATTGCCCAGCGCCGTGGCCTCGTACAGGGAGTGGGCGTGACGTGTGAGACCAAGTGTGTTGTGCTCAACGGCATCCAAGGAAACACGCCGGAGGACATGTTCTCCGACTTGCTCCTGAAGGGTGTTGGCAGCCCGGCATTCTTGGACGATGCGGCGCGGACCATCATGGCCAGCCAAGACAAGCCCTACGAGGACCCCCGCCCGGTCGGCGATGCCGCCAAGGCCGGTTGGGATCTGTTCATCGTGCTGGACTTCGTTCGAGGTTCCATGGTGGAACGTGGAGTGTTGCCAGCGGGTACCCGCCTGTACAACACAGTCGTGCAAAACGGTACCGTGGTGCAGTTCGACTACGTCACCAGCACGCCCCGGCTGTACGTGAAGTTCTGGAAGGACAACGCATACATCATGTTCTTCGCCTCGTGCGGGAACAGGGGGTCGCTCAAGCCCACGCCGAACGTGCCGCAGGTGCCGGTTCCGCCAAACCTGCCACCGGAGTCAACAATCCCACCGCCGACGGTGACGCCCCCGCCGACGGGAGGGCCGACCATCCCACCGCCGACGGTGACGACGCCGACGACCAAGCCTCAGGGCAAGATCGCCGAGCAGCAGCCTATCAGCAATCCGGCTGTGCCGGCGCCGGTGAAAGGCTGTGGTCCAAGTGGCTGCGGTGGGGTGACCCCCAGGCCGCCCAACCCGGACATCAATCCAGGAGTGCCGAACCCGAGCACCGGTTGTCCGCAGCTGTGCCCGGGGGGAAGCCCGCCCACCACCAGGGCAACGCCGCCCAGCTCGGCGCCGGTGCCACCCACGACGGCCCCGCCCGGTCCGTCGCCCAAGCCCGCCTAGGGCTTAAACACCGCGAATTAGCGGACTCAATTCGCGGTGCGATGGCACACAGAGTCCACTCTTGGGTGTCGCTCGTCCTGGAGACTTCGGTCTCCGGGACGACACCCACCCGAAACTATAAGTCTTTGAGATCAGGCTTTCATAAAAAACTTGATCTCAGGGCCTTTCGAAAAACCCTGCAAAAACATAACAATTATCTATTGACTTAAAGCGTATAATATAGTACCATTACTGCTCAATAGATACAAAAGTCCTTTTACATTGCATATACACAACCGAACGAGAACGCTATTTAATTAACTAATACTTCTATGAAAGGAGCTTATAGCTTATGAAAAAGAATGTTTTGCGTAAGCTGGCCTCTGTGATCGGCATTGTTGTGATTGGGATCTTAGTTCCTGTCATGGCAGTAGCAGACTGGAGTCCAGAGCGACCAGTTAAGCAGTACACACCTGGTGTGGCTGGCTTTGACTATGTTACATTTAACTCCTTTGTGGGCACCCCCAACTATGGCGATGAGCGCGAGTTCTACACTGTAAAAGACGCCGCTAACACTAGTGAAGGCGGTTTTACCGATAACATGCAGGTTCGTGAAGGCCAAGAGCTGCTGATGCGTACTTATGTACACAACGGCGCAGATTCTAGCCTGAACGCTAGTGGCGCTGGTATTGCTCGCAACACCAAAGTTAAAATTTTGGTGCCAGCCGGCAATGACACGGCGCTACGTTCGATCAGCTACATTTCAGCTAGCAATGCCCAGCCAGGTACGGTGGCTGCTAGTGTGGATCTAAAAAGTACCCAGCCTTTTAACTTAGAGTATGAGCAAGGAAGCGCCACAGCCTACACCAACAGTGTGCCAGGCGGCTACAAGCTAGCCGATAGCATTGTAGGCGATGGTGCACCAATTGGCGAGACTGGCCCCGACGGTAATGTCAAGGGCTGTTTTCAGTACGGCCTGCTTGTGACCATTAAGGTTAAAGTGACTGCATCGAATCTAAAAATAAACAAAGAAATTAGTGTGCCCGGTAGCGGTAACTGGCAGAAGACTATGGCTGCCAAACCAGGCGACATTGTAAAGTACAACATCAACTACAAGAATACCGGCAATGCAGTTATGCGCCAAGTGGTAGTAACCGATAAATTGCCACAATACGTTGATATTGTGCCTGGGTCGGTAAAGATGTATCTAGTGACCCAACCCCAAGGCGTACAGCTAAATGATACTGCATTGTTCCGTGAGGGCGTGATGGTGGGTGATTACTCGCCAAATGCCGATGGTAACATTCAGTTTTTGGCTAAGGTGAAAGACAACATTCCGGCTACAGTAACAACTGTTGATAATGTTGCCTGTACAGGCTCTAACGAAACCCGCGAAGACGTCTGTAGTACAGCCAGTTTTACTCCACCTAAGCCTCCTACCCCGACACCACTAACACCAACACCTCCTCCAGTAACTCCAGTTACACCGTCTCAGCCAACAACTTTGCCACAGACTGGTGTTGCGGGTGGTGTGGCTGGCATGCTTGGTATGACTGGTATCAGCTACAGTGTATATGCTCTGCGAAAAAGCAAAAAAGCTGTCTCAATTGCCTTGCGTAACGTGAAGTAATTAGAAAGCAGCTAACCAAAAGACCCAATGAGTAATCAGCGGGTCTTTTTGGTACATAAAAGGTATAATATAAGCTATGAAACCAATAATCGAAAAACTTTCCAGCTTGCTAGCTGAAGTCCAAAGAGCCATGGAGGTGTTGGCTTTAAACAAAGATGCTGAACAGATAGCCAAACTCGAGGCCGATATGCAGTCGGCCGATTTTTGGTCTAATCAGTCAAGAGCCGAAGAAGTTAGCCGAAGGGCAGCTGAGCTTAAAAAATATCTGGTCGACTGGCATAGACTCCAAGATGATGTGCAAACAACCCTAGAATTGGCCGAGACAGCCGATAACACACAGCTTGAGGAGTTTGAGGGCTTAACTAAGGATCTAGAAAAGCGAATCCAAGCAGCTATGGTGGCTGTTAGGCTCAATGGTGAATATGATAAGTCACCGGCAATTATACAAATAACAGCTGGTGTCGGCGGTACCGATGCGGCCGACTGGGCTCAAATACTCATGGAAATGTATCTAAAGTATGCTGAGCGCCAAGGCCTGAAGGCCGAAGTGCTTGACACCTCGTACGGCGAAGAAGCTGGCATTAAGAGTGCAACCGTGCGCATAAGTGGGCCGTTTGCCTACGGGCTCTTGAAAGCCGAAAAGGGTGTTCATCGATTGGTGCGGCTCAGCCCATTTAATGCTCAAAACCTGCGCCAAACCTCGTTTGCTCTGGTTGATATGGTTCCTGAAATAGAAGATGAAGACAGCGAAATTGACCAGCGTGACTTGCGAATTGATACTTTTCGAAGCTCCGGCCGTGGCGGTCAAAGCGTGAACACCACCGACAGTGCAGTGCGGATTACCCATATTCCAACCGGAGTTACTGTGAGCGTACAAAATGAACGCTCACAGCTCAAAAACAAGCAAGCTGCACTTAAGATATTGTTATCTCGCCTGAATGAATTGGCACGAGAGGCCAAAGCCGAAAATGTGTCTAAACTTAGCGGCCAAACCAAATCCGCCGACTGGGGTGCGCAAATTCGCAGCTATGTTATGCAGCCCTACACCAAAGTTAAGGATCACCGTAGTGACTACGAAACTAATGATGTGTCGGGTGTGCTCGAAGGTAAGCTCGAGCCCCTAATTGAAGCTTACTTAGACTGGCAGCTGAAATCAAAAAATTAGCTGGCAAACATAAGTTTTACGGCGCATAGCGATAGTGCTACAATGAGTACACGATGATATTGCTCGATCGAGTATCGGTTATTTATCCTAATAAAACCGTGGCGCTTTCTGGCGTCTCTTTGCATATTCAACCCAAAGAATTTGTAACCATTGTGGGGGCTTCGGGTGCCGGCAAAAGTACTTTGATTAGATTACTCATTAAGGAAGATGTGCCGACTAGTGGCAAGATTATTGTTGGTTCAATCGACTATGACACTATCGATAAGTCTAACATTCCACACCTAAGACGCCGAATTGGAGTGGTGTTTCAAGATTATAAGCTTTTACCCAATTTGACCGTGTATGAAAACGTAGCTTTTGCGCTCGAAGTTTCGGGCGTTCGAACCCGCGAAATCAAACGGGCTGTGCCCAAAATATTGCAACTAGTAGGTTTGAGCGAAAAAGCTCACAACTACCCCAGTGAAATCTCGGGCGGCGAGAAGCAACGTACGGCAATTGCTCGTGCCTTAATTCGTAATCCAAAAATATTGATAGCCGACGAACCGACCGGCAACCTCGACCCCAAAAATTCTTGGGATATTATTGAATTGCTGCTAAAGATCAACCGATTTGGCACAACCGTGCTGCTCACAACTCACAACAAAGAAATTGTAAATGCTCTTAAAAAACGGGTGATTACAATAAACCGAGGCCGGGTAGTAAAAGACGAAAAGATAGGAAGATATAGCCTGTGATTACTTTTTGGCGCATATTCAAGAGTGGTTTTCGCAACACTTTTCGCAATGCCTGGCTCAGTACGGCGGCCACCGCTATCATGGTGATCACTCTTCTAATAATGACATTTTTTGTGTTCTCAACTATGTTTGTGCGTACCCAACTGGCTGAAGTAAGAAATAAAATCGATTTGACTATTTTCTTAAGCGACGAAGCCCCAGCCGATAATATAAAAGATCTCCAAAGTAGAATGCTGACAGTGGACAACGTTCAGTCGGTAACTTTTGTTAGTAAGGCCGACGCTCTAAACCAACTAGCCAGCAGCAGCTCCGAAGGTGGCCAGCTGGCCAAATCGGCCACTGAGATCGGGAACCCCTTGCCAGCTAGTTTTCAAGTTAAGCTTAAAAGTTTAGACCAGATTGGTGATACCAACGGCAAGATCCGCGCGCTCGATGATAATAAAGTGATTTCAGATACTAGCTACGATAACCGTGATAACAACCGCAAAGGGGTGATTGAAAATGTGATTAAAATTAGCAATGCTGTATCACGCATTGGCTTAGTCTTGAGTATGATTTTTTTGGTGGTAGCCCTACTGGTAATCTTTAATACCATACGCATGGCTATTTTTACACGCCGTGAAGAGATCGAAATTATGAAGTTAGTAGGGGCCACTAAATGGTTTATACGCGGTCCTTTCTTGGTGGAGGGCTCAATGTACGGAGCCTTTGGGGCTTTTATTGCCTTGCTGCTATTGGTGCCATTTGCTCGCTCGGTTGGACCATTCTTAGCGGATAGACTTAACGCTGGCTCTACCCTGCAGTATTTTCAGTCGCATATTATATTGGTTGTGCTGGGCTTGGTTTTGACTGGTGTCGTAATTGGGGCTGTTTCGAGCTTGTTGGCAATTGCTCGCCACCTTAAGCTATAAAAACTACTCTATTTATAAACTTTTTGGCTAAACCGACTTGCAACCAGCAGGTTTTTTTATTAAACTGATAACATCATTCCAAGGAGGGTGATATAGCTGAATAGTATAAAACAAATGTTTTGGCAGCCGGCCGTTCAGCGGCCAGCCGTGTTGTTGTCTGCACAGGATTTTGTAAATGCGGTTGTGCTAAGCCAATGGCGTACCCCCAGCTATCAGCGCCTATTATGTCGATAGAAGATATTTATAAGTCAACTAAAACCAAAAAATTGCTAGTGTTTGTAATGTTTGGACTAGCGATTAGCGGCTCTTTGTATGGTCTATGGACTATTGGTGCGGGTCGGGTTCGAGCCGAAACGCTTCAAGATAAGATTAATGCTCTTAATAATCAAATCAAACAAAATCAAGATGCTGCCAATGCCAAGCGTGGCGAAGCTAATACCTTACAGGGGACAATTGCGAGTTTAGATGGCAACATAAACTCGGCTCAAGCTAGCTTAAACCTTACTAATCTGCAGATTAGTAAAACCCAGGAGGACTTGGATCAGGCTATGGCCAGACTAGCTCGCCAGCAGTCAATCCTTAAAGACAATTTGAAGCTGGCTTACCGCCAGCGCGAAATTAGCCTATTGGAGGTGATTGCATCTAGTAAGGACTTGAGTAGTTTTGTGGCTCAACAGCAGTATCTCTCGGCCATTAAAGACAAGGTGAACAGTAATCTTAAAGAGATTATGCAGTTGAAAAAACTTCTTGATGACAAGAAACAGGAGTTGGTGGCACTGTCTAGCCAACAAACGGCTCAGGTTCAGAGTATAGCTCAGCAGCGGTCGCAAAAAGCTACCCTACTAGCTCAAACCCAGGGCGATGAGGCTAAGTTCCGTCAAAACGTAAGTGATCTAGCCAAGAAGCGCGAGCAGGTTAATCAGCAAATTGCTAGCCAGGCGGCCGCGGCAGCTAGAGGAAACTATGTTAGCCAGGGTCGGGTTCGAGCTGGACAGATTATTGCTTATATGGGCAGTTCGGGCAATTCAACTGGCTCGCATCTTCACTTTTCGGTTATTAACCCCAGCGGTAATTATATTAACCCTAACGGTTCAGGGTTTTCGTATACTAGCGCCACCTCGGGCACCATCACCCAGAACTATGGCTGCAGCCCATTTCCTTTTGAACCATGGAATTCTCAGTATGGTTGTAATTTTCATAGCGGCCTTGACATTGCTAACAGTTTTGGCACCCCAATCCGCGCTCCAGCCGATGGCGATATAATTTTTAGAGGCTGGGATCCATATGGTGCGGGATTTAACGGTGGTTATGGCAATATGGTGCAAATTAGGCAAGATAATGGCTATGTAACTTTGTATGCCCACCTGGCCAGTTTTAATTAGGTTGATTTTGTGGATACCCAACCAAACATGGCTAATAGTGCAAGGCCAGCTAGCCGGCGCCCAGTAGCTAGACTTATATTAGTAGGACTGGTCGCTTTTGGGTTGGGCTTGGGTGTATCGATAGTTCCGACCAGACTAGGGCTTTACCCCTGGGTTTTGACCGGTCAAAACCAGATAAACCTAACTCAGTTTTGGCAGGTAAATGACATTTTGCGTCAAAAGTTCGATGGCAGTATTGATGCTAAAAAGCAAGCTCAAGGAGCGGTAGCCGGTATGGTGGCGGCGCTGGGGGACCCGTATACGACATATCTAACAGCCGAGCAGAATAAGGATTTAAACGACCAGCTTAAAGGAACATTGAGCGGCGTAGGCATTGAGGTAGGTATTAAAAACAACAGGTTAACCGTGATTGCGCCAGTTGATGGCACACCGGCTGCTAGGGCCGGTATAAGAGCTGGCGATCTGATTGCTGCCATCGATGGTAAGGATTCTAGCGCACTTACGACTGAGCAGGCTGTAAAAATGATCCGTGGTCAGGCAGGTACACAGGTAAAGCTCATAATTGTGCGGCCCGGACAACAGCCCAATGAAATCACCCTAACTCGCGAGCAGATCACCGTACCAAGCGTTACGACTGAGGTTAAAGCCGGCAATATAGGCTATATTAAGATTCGGGAGTTTGGCGCCAATACAGTTCAAAGCCTAGAGAATGCCACCCAAGCACTTATGCAGCAGGGCGTAAGGGCAGCGGTAATCGATCTGCGTGACAACCCGGGTGGATATTTGGATGGTGCAGTTAAGGTTAGTTCACAATTCATGGCCAACGGTACTGTAGTAGAGGAACGCTCGATTCGCGAGTCGTCCAAAAAATTCAAAGCATTGCCTGGTGGTAATATGACCACAATTCCGATAGTGGTACTAGTAAATGGCGGCAGTGCCAGCGCTTCGGAAATAACTGCTGGTGCCCTGAGTGACAACCAGCGAGCTACGCTGGTTGGTGAGAAGACCTTTGGAAAAGGTAGCGTTCAGGAGGTAATTTGCCTGGGTGGCTTTAGTCTGGCTAGTACGAGCAGTGAAAATTGTAGTACCGACGCCCTAAAGGTAACGGTGGCCAATTGGTTTACGCCAAACGGCATTAATATTAGCAAAGAAGGCATAACGCCAAATGTTGAGGTTAAACTTACTCAAGATGACTATAATGCTGGCCGCGATCCTCAGCTTCAAAAAGCCCTAGAGGTTGCTGGAGCAAAAGTCCAGTAACGCGAAACGCCCGTCCCACAAAGGACAGGCGAGCTGCAGATGTGAGGTGATCTCGGTTTAGTGGAATTGTATCGGAGTAAATCTCTCCCTCGGTGTCTGGTGGGCTTCAACTGCTTTTTTCCGCGACTCGGTCCAGTCCTTTTGCTCAGATAGCTCTTTGCCGAGCTTAGAAATGCATGCCATCATGGTATAAGAAATTTTAGTTTAGTGTCAGCTCAACTCTATTGCACAACCCTCGACATAAGCGGTATGATAGAAATATTGAAAGGGGTGAGTTGGCTTTGAGTAAGCAAACAAAATACATTTTTGTAACCGGTGGTGTCATGTCAGGTTTGGGCAAAGGCATTACAGCTGCTAGCCTTGGCAAGATCCTCACAGCACGAGGATTCTCTGTAAATATCCAAAAACTCGATCAGTATCTAAATTTCGATGCTGGTACTTTGAATCCAGCCGAGCACGGTGAGGTTTATGTAACGGCCGACGGCGCCGAAACAGATCTAGATCTTGGTCACTACGAGCGCTTTATTGATCGCGAGCTCGACCAGAGTTCTTCGGTCATGACGGGTCGGATACTGCGCCAGATTTTAGACGATGAGCGAGCCGGCAAATATCTGGGTAAAACCGTTCAGATAATCCCACACGTAACCGGTGAGATTCAGCGACATATTTTAGAAGCTAGTCATGGCTTCGACGTTCAAATAACTGAGATCGGCGGCACGGTTGGTGATTACGAAGGCTTGGCATTGGTAGAAGCTGTCCGACAATTACGACAAAAGGTTGGTGCAGAAAATGTTATGTATGCTCATGTGGTTTTTGTACCGTACCTTGGAACCAGCAAGGAGATGAAGACCAAACCGGCTCAAAATAGTGTGCGCGGTCTACGCGAGGTTGGGATTCAGGTTGACTTGCTTTGCGTTAGATCAGACAACCCTCTCAACGAAGATGCCTACGAAAAGCTTAGTCTATATTGCGACGTCGATCCAAATGCAATCGTGGCACTGCCCACTGTAAAAACTGTTTACCAGGTGCCACTTAGCATGGAGCAGCAGGGAATTGGTAAAGTAGTTTGCCAGAGGCTGGGCTTGGTGCAACGCGCCGCTGAGCTTGAGAACTGGAGTGCTCTGGTCGACAGCATACTGCGCTCAAAGAAAATAGCCAGAATTGGTTTGGTGGCCAAGTATCTAAGCAACGAAGACACTTACAAAAGTGTTTGCGAAGCTATACATGCGGCCGGGTGGTACCACAGCCGAAACACTGAGATTGTTTGGATAGATGCCGAAGAACTTGAGGCCGATGTGAGTGCGCTACAAACGGTTGAGGGTATAGTTGTGCCAGGAGGATTTGGCAAACGTGGTGTCGAAGGCAAGATAAAAGCTATTGAATACGCGCGGCTGAATAACCTACCGTTTTTAGGTTTATGTTTGGGCATGCAGGCGGCTGTGATTGAATTTGCGCGCAATGTCGCGGGCTTAGAGGGTGCTCATTCAACCGAGTTTAACCCAGATACTCAGTATCCGGTAATTGATATTCTACCCGGGCAGAGCGGTAAAAATATGGGCGGCACCATGCGGCTGGGCAACTATACCGCTCAGGTGAGGCCAGATAGCCGGACAGAGCAAATTTATGGCGTCAAAAAGATTACCGAGCGCCACAGACACCGCTATGAGTTTAACAATGAATATGCCAAGAAGTTATCGGACGCTGGTTTAATTTTTGCTGCCAAGTCGGCCGACAATAGTCTAGTTGAGATGATTGAGCTAGATAAACATCCATTTTTTGTGGCCTCTCAATTTCACCCGGAGTTCTTGTCGAGGCCAAATCGGCCACATCCGTTATTCCGAGAGTTTATTGGTGCCACAATCAAAAACGCCAGCTATAAGCCGACTGCAAATTGTAAGTCAAACAAGAGAGTTCTCAGCTAGAAGCTATTGAAACCACGGTCTTTCGCTGACTGTTGCCGCTAAATCGAGTTTGGCGGGTGGTTTTAAATTGTACACTACCGGCTGTGAGTGCAAAAAGCGTGTAGTCTTTGCCAACCCCAACGCCATTACCGGCTGACCATTTAGTGCCGTTTTGGCGAACAATAATATCACCAGGGCGTACCATCTGGCTGCCGAAGCGCTTAACACCTAATCTTTGACCTTGGGAGTCCCGGCCGTTCTTAGTAGAGCCGCCGGCTTTTGTATGTGACATTAGTTATCCTCGGTTTGGTTTTAGCACTAGTACTTGTCGCCCAACTATTTGATTCGGTCGCTGATATCGAAGTTGTGATGAATCAACAGATTGAAACTGCCTAACAGTATACCCCAATTTTTCGATTTGGTCAATAACCTTTAGATCGTTATAACCGCTATTAGTTCGCCAGAACGGCAAACACATAACAGCCGATTTTGGCAAATTTGTTTGGCTTAAAAGATTGTTCAAGAATCCTAGGTAAAGTCTTATCAGCTCAGATTGTAGCGTAGCTAGCCTAGCGGTGCTGGGTGCAGCCGAGAAGGGCTGGCCTAAATAGCCTTCGGTAACAACGGCATAATTCTTGATTGTGCTACCAAGCTTGAATCTAGCTGCGTCTTGAAGACCAACCTCAAAAAAATTTTCGACTTTGTACTCTCGCTGTAGCCAGTCCAGATTCTTCTGGCTGCAGCTGATCATTTGAGCTGAGTTGTCACTGCCGCAGGTGTCGTAACCCATTAACAGCGCCTCTTGCAGAACTGTACCGCTCCCGCAAAATGGATCAATAATGCCAACGCCAGACCCAGCATCTGCCAGATTGATCATGGTTTTGGCTAGTTTGGGTGGCAGCATGCCGACCTTAGCTGGGCGACACGGTCGGCCGTAGTCCCGGTGGGCAAACGATTCAATGTTTTGAACCGAGATTGTTCGGGCTACAACTAACTGCTTGCCGCTTTGGACTAACAAAAAATCACCACCACGACTTATTAGGCTATTATGCGTAACTTGGGCGGAATTGAGCTCAAAACCAGACTTAGCGGCGATATAGCGGACTGGCACACCAACAGCCACCTGAAGTCTTTTCTTGATATTAAAGGCTAGCCTACGATCGACTTGCCTGGTAAAAGCGGAACTCCCATAAATGCTTAGGCCAAAGCTTATTTTGCGTTTGCCAAACTTGACCAAACTTTCTGCAATGGTTTCGGCAATCTTTTCTGAATCTGTAGCCATCAGTCTGTCGCTTAAAATTTCGCCAATTTTTACAATTGAGCCAAAGTCATCGACACTAGCAGGCAAATTCCTGGGCTCAAAAGAACAGGCCCAGGTGCCGTGTTTAACCAGCTCTTTTCCACGGGTCTCTAGCTCTGCTAGAGCCAAATTTGCCTCGCGACCAAGTATTGCTATCTTCATCTACTAAATTGTAGCAAATTTTAGCGGTTGCTGAGTTTGGAGTACAATAATAGTTATGAAATTGCGCCAGCTTCTATTTTTTTTAGGCTTAATTCTTGTGGCCGGGCTTTTAATAGGCCAGTTCGGTCAAATCCAGAAGTTTATTTCAACCCTCGAAAAATTAAACATCTTCATACTAATTCTAATCCTGCCACTACGGTTTCTTTATTATCGGGAAAACAGTAAGTTCTTTGCTTCATTTTTTGCCATATTTAAACAAAAAACAAACTTTAAACATTTGTTTAGGGCGGTCACTGCAATGAACTTTGTAAACATTATTTTTCCCAGCGGCGGCATATCGGGCCTATCTTACCTACGAAAGCAGGTTGGTAAAGATGTTAGCTCATCAACCATAACCTTGGCTCAGTTCTTTTACTATGTGCTGCTATTTATTGCCTTAGTGGCAAGTTTAGCCGTGGCTTTTGTGTTGCTATTATTGTCTAACAGGGTGATTAGAGTTAGCTCCAGGGTTACCCTGGTAGTTTTATTTGCCTTACTGGTGGTCTGCATAGGCATGCTGATATTTATTTACAACAAGAATTTTACGGTTGAAGCTATTGTGATTGTTCTAAGGCCTGTTAATTGGCTGTTGCGCAAATCTCACAAGCAACAGATTACCGATGAGAAGGTCGCAGAGTTTATTGATCAGTTTCACGATTCTTTATTTTTTATACAGGATAACTGGCAAAAGCTCGGACCGTCATTCTGGCACATTTTACTTATGTTGTTGTTTGATTTTGCTAGTGTCTATGTTGTTTTCTTGGCCTTTGGCACCTGGATAAATCCAAGTGTTGTTATTGCCGGCTATACGCTGGCACAGGCGGCATCGCTGGCTTCAATTATTACCGCTGGGGTAGGGTTATTCGAGGCTACCATGATTGCAACTTTTGTAGGTTTAGGAGTAAGTTTTGACTTAGCTCTTTCTGTAACAATTGTCTACCGTAGCATTGCGCTGTGGCTGTTTGTGCCGGCTGGAGTTTATTTGTACAAGCACGGGGTGATAGATGGAGACTGAGGTTTTAACAGTTAGCGAATTTAATGCAATTCTTAATCAGACTTTGCAGTTTGCTTACCCTGAGATAATGATTGAGGGCGAGGTTGCAAGCTTCAAAATTAGTCAGAAGAAGTGGGTGTTTTTTGATCTAAAAGACGACGACTCGGTCATTAGTTGTTTTATGCCAATCTTTCAGCTTAAAACCAAGGTAGAAGACGGCATGCTAGTTAAAATTAGGTGTGCACCCAGATTAACTAAATGGGGAAAGTTTAGTTTAACCGTAAAATCACTTGAATTATCTGGCGAGGGCGCCGTAAAGAAGGCTTTTGAACTTTTGAAGGCTGAATTTACACGCGAGGGTTTGTTTGCGATCGAGAGAAAGCGGGCATTGCCCAGCCATCCGAGACGGATTGGCTTAATAACCTCCAGACAGGCTGCAGCTTTTAATGATTTTGTGACAATTTTAGACGATCGTTGGGCTGGGTTAGAGGTTATTCATGCCCAAGTTCAAGTGCAAGGCGCCGAGGCGCCGGATCAAATTGCCCGGGCGATTGAGTACTTTAGTGCTCGTTCGGCTAAGTTTGATGTACTGGTGATTATTCGCGGTGGTGGCAGCGCCGAGGACCTCCAGGCTTTTAATACAGAGTCGGTTGTAAGGGCGGTGTTTGGATCCAAAGTACCTACACTAATTGCTATAGGCCACGAAGACGATGTGAGTTTGGCCGAGCTGGCTGCCGATTTAAGAGCTGCCACACCTAGTGATGCGGCTAGGCGGTTAGTGCCCGACAAGAATGCTGTAATAGACACTCTAACTGATTCGGTATATGTTATGTCGCACCAGATTATTAGCAAAATCGAACAGTGCTTCTATGGCATAGACAAATTTGAACTCGCATTTAGAAATAATTTTATAGAAATTTCACAAACGGTCGAACAGAAAATTAACAAGCTGCAGACGGCACTAGAAAACATTTTGGCTGAGAAAGAATTCAAGCTAGCCTCAATATGTAGGTTGCTACAAAGCTTAGATCCCAAAGCAATATTAGCTCGTGGCTACAGTATTGCTACTGTCGGCTCGCATGTTGTGCATTCTGCTGATCAAGTTTCGGCTACAGATACAATTGTGCTACAATTGCACCAAGGAAAGGTGAGCCTGCGTCGAACCAACAAGCAGCTGAAGGGCGAAAGAAGAAACGATGAGCACAAAAAAAGACACCGGGGCAAACTTTAATTTTAGTGATAGCCTGAAGGAGCTAGAGGAGATAACCGACTATCTAGAGAGCAGTGAGGTTGACCTAGCAAGAGCCATTGCTAGGTTTGAACGTGGCACCGAACTGGCAAAAGAATTAAAGAGTTATCTGCAAACTGCCAAAAATCGAGTTGCAACCTTAAAGCAAAATTTCGAAAAATAGTTAAGCTAGCTAAACACTTTGGCGCGTGGTATGATTGGCCAAAATATTTAGGATAAAACATGCAAGCACCAGACTATTTCTTGGCCCTAATAAAGCAGTACGCCAACTTGACCAATGAGATCGAGGCCAAAAACATTGCCGTGGCTATCACCAACTCGCTATACATGAATCTTAATGAGCGTAGCCGCCAACAGGTTTTTGCCGCCATGCCGCATTATTTGTGGCCAAAAAGACGACTATTTGGCCACAAGCTTAGTGATATACAGGGTGAATTCGAGATAGACCGCTTTGTACGCTCGGCCATGATCCAGTCGGGCTTGACCGATGAAAATGAACTAAAGAATAGCCTAAAAGCTTACTTCAAAACCTTGAAGATACTATCGAGTCGTGACCACTCCCAGCTTATAGCCGATTATCTACCGGCCAGCCTAGCCCGACTATACTCCGAATGCTAGATAGCGCTCCAACCCCAGTAAACATCGTGCGCCAACAAGATGAGTTGTTGTTTAGAAACATCTTATTTGAACGACCTATTAATAGATTGAGGGCGCGCAACATTACACTCTTGGCCGGCCGCCATGCCAAGCTCAAACAAATTCACGATGCCTACCAGCTTATAAACATCATGAATCATCATAGCCGGCTTATCGCTGCTCATGCCCTGCGCACTCGCGATGTTCCGGCCGACGTGTTTCTAAAGCCGGATATCAAAAACGAGCTTCATTTTGCCAACACCGAGCAAGTTATGGAGATTGTTAATGATTCAGCATTTGTAATAATGGGACTTGAGCTAGAAATAAGCAGCAAGTACCAAATCCTAGTTGAGAAGGTTATTAGCTCTACACAAACACCAATATTGGCTACCAATAGTCTTTTGCCAATAGTAAAGACCTCGCCCGGATTATTGAAAAACCACAAGGGCGTATTTGTTCTTGACACTAAGAGCCTAATTAGACTTGCCAATATGGCTAATCTAGCTGTAAGTCTAAAAGCCGGAGCTGGTATTAACAACAAGCTGAGCGTAATAAGACTTCTGGCTGACTCGTTGAGCTGGCCAGTTGTCTGCTACGAAACCAGCCAAGTCATTAGCTGCAACCCAGCCCAGTCTGGTAGGTTTGGGGTGACAAATTTCAAAACTACTAACAAGCTTGAAGTAGAGACTATGGTGGTTGCAATCTTAAGCTGTTTGTTGGCTGATTCCAGGCTTTGGCAACATGACTTTTTAGAGCGCAGTCTAACAGCTGCATTTTTGCTGCGCCAAGTTACTAAAACAAATAATAGCTCCTTAGACAAGAAGCTACAAGCAGTCTTAGAAAAGTATCAATAATGGCAGTTGGTGCCGCGGGAGAGACTCGAACTCTCATGAGGTTGCCCTCACGGGTTTTTGAGACCCGCGTGTCTACCAGTTCCACCACCGCGGCTGACCATTGGGGTCGCAACAAATCAGGTTACTGTATTATAATAGATTATGATAATTTTGCCAAAGTATGAGTAAAGCCAACAAAAAAAAGCCCGAGCTCGAGATAAGTGAGCTTTCAAATGTCCCAACCCCAGCCAAGGGTGTGCCCAAAATTGATCTCCGTGGCAACAGCTTGGCCAAAGCTGGTCCTAAAACCAAAAAGCTATCGGCCGACAAAAAGCAAGCAGTTACCAATGAGTTGGCAGACTTTAAGAAGAAGCAAAGATGGCGCAATGTGCGGTTTGCGGTGGTGGCTTTTGTGGTCTTCGCGCTCGTTTTCAATTACCAAGTTATTTACAGCCAATTCTTGTTTTTCTTCAATAAACCCAGCACTCAACAGTCTAAGCAAGTTAATCCAACCCCGACACCGACCCAAACAACCAACGCACCGGCTCAGGCTCAACTTACCACTCCAGAGAATGTAATTATTATTCCCAAAATTAATGTTAGGGCTCCATTGGTCTTTCCAGATAGTATAAATGAGGCTGTGGTACTTAAGGCCCTAGAGAGCGGCGTGGCTCACTATGCCGGCACTGCCAACCCGGGCGATGTTGGCAACGCCGTATTCTTTGGGCACTCTAGCAACGATTGGTGGCAACCCGGCAACTATAAGTATGTGTTTGTATTGCTAGAAAAACTGGCGCCTGGCGACACATATCAGATTAACTACAATTCTCGCAAATATATCTATACAGTAACTTCGACCAAGATTGTTGAGCCAACTGATCTAAGCGTATTAAAGCAGACAGCCGAACCAACCTCTACACTAATTACCTGTACACCCCCTGGCACTAGCTGGAAGCGTTTTATTGTGAGTGCTAAACAAACTGAACCGGCTCCTGCTGCGACTCAAGATAAAACTACCAGCCCGGCCGAGCAAAACACAGCCTCGCAACCTCCAGCCAATACTGTGCTGCCAAGCGCCGCGCCCTCTATCTGGAGTCAGATTTCAGATTTCTTTGCTAAGCTATGGAATACAGTTACAGGTCGTAAACCTCAACCAGCTGCACAGACCGAAACCTCCGTACCGCCTGCAAAAGCCCAGCAACAACGCTTACCCGAGGTGCAGTAGGGGTGCTTATATCTAGCTTGCAAAACCCTAAGATCAAACACATTGTAAGACTCAAAAGTCGTCGCCAACGCGACTTAAACCAGTTGATCTTAGTTGAAGGCTATCGCGCTGTCAGCCTAGCTCTCAAAAATGGTTTTGCACTGAATGAGATATATTTTTGCCCTGATCTATATTCTGGCTCTAAGGAGCAAGAGCTTGTAGAGAACCTTTTAGGGCAAAATGCTGGTGGTTACAAAACCTACCAAACCACAGCTGAGGTGTTTTCAAAGATGGCTTACCGAGATCAGCCTGAAGGCTTGATTGCTATTGGGCCACAGTTCGACACATCAATCAGAAACTTGCCGGTAAATCCTGACTCATTGTTCTTGGTTGCAGAGTCAGTCGAAAAGCCAGGCAACCTAGGTACAATGTTGCGTAGTGCCGATGCTGCCGGCGCCGAGGCTGTAATTATTTGTGATGGCGTAACCGATGTTTTTAACCCCAACGTTGTTCGAGCCAGCGTAGGCGCCCTGTTTACGATAAAAGTTGGGCAGGCTACTAGCCAAGAACTTTTTGAATGGAGCGCCCAAAACAAGATACAGCTTGTAGCCGCCACACCATCAGCTAAGCAGCCTTATACTCGAGCTGATTTGACCGGAAAGATTGCCATTGCAGTTGGTGCCGAACAATCTGGTCTATCCAAAACTTGGTTAGACCAGGCCGGGCAAAAGGTTCGAATTCCTATGCACGGTCAAGTCGACTCACTGAATGTTTCGGCCGCCGCAACAGTTATATTGTTTGAAGCACTAAGGCAGCGCAGCTAACGCTTGAGGACTAGATCGACTCTGGTTAAATTACCAGCCTTGTTCAGATAGTCGATGTACTTATCTGACTCCAGGGGGACAATGTTTGCCACCTGATCTTCGGATGACTGTATGGTATAGCTATTTTGACCATCAAAATCCACAAGTCTGGCTTGATTATTAATAATCAACAACAAATGGTAGTTATCGTACCACTGCCACTGCCTTAAATCACCAAGCTCGTAGCGATTGTCATAGATCTGTGTAAATTCAAGGTCATAGGTCTTGAGTTGACCAGCACGGTTAACGACCAAAAAACGTGAGCTGGGACTAAAGCTAAACGACCGGATATCGCGAGTTAATACCGTGGTTGCTTTGTTGCTGTCACTTTGCGGGTTTCTTACCAAGTAAAAGTCGTTTTTAGACCGAGCTCTAACAGCTGCATAGCTATTGAATCTACCTTTTACATAGGCCAAGTCGTAACCAGCGGGATCGGCCACAATTGTACCAACTAGTTTTTTATCACTGCCGTCTAAATTATAGCTATAAAAGCTTTGTTCAATCTTGTTGGGCTCTGTTGGCGCCTCAACCACCATCAGCCGATCCTGGCTGGGCTGAAGCGATGCAACCGACGATATTAAGACTGCACTGACTGTCTTATTGTCTATACTTATGCGGCGCAGGTTCTGGCTATCAAGCCAGTAAAGCTCGCGGCTATTTGCTGGATTGAAATAAAGCTGAGCCAAGTTAAATCCAAACTCGCTAGAGACATTTGTAAGTTGGCCGCTGGCTGTATTGAGAAACATGTTGTTTAATTTGCCGTCGGCAGTCTTTTGCTGAAACAGCAAACTGGACCCATCAGTAGACGCTTGCAGTGCTGTTATTTCGGTAACACTTTGGTTGGGCTTGTTGCCGTCAACAGGCGGGGAGTAAAGCGGTGCTAACCGGTTAGTTTCTATGCGCCAAATGCCAACAGGACTATTACTAATGGCGTACTGATGCCTACGGTCTTCGCTAATCACCAGGTTGGTAAAAGTGTTAGGCTGACCAATCTGGGTGTAATTTAGCTTATTGGGCACAAGCAAGGCATAGTTGGCAAACGTAACTTCGCCAGCCTTTACATTAAAATTTGACTTCCAATTTTGGTAGTCGTTTTTGCTTAATTCAATTTCAAGATTGCCGGTCGTGACATTCTCAATTCTATAGGGTGTCTTGGGTTTAACCTGATTGCCATTAACTCCAATGCTAGCCCCATTGGGTTGGGAACCGATCAGCACCAAGCCAGTCAAGCGAATACGATTGCGCAAAAAGTCATACTCATAGCCCTGGGCAAGTGAAACCAGAAAAATAGAGCCGAATACTATCACCGTAACGGCCAGTATATAAAGCAAACTATTGCGAGTTTTTTGTGATATCATGGGTTATAGTCTCGAGAACAATTATACTCTAACTACGAATAAAGGGATATTTTAAACACTTGCAAAAGTTAGTCATAACAGGACCGAACCGTCTACACGGTGAGGTCAAAGTTGGTGGTAGCAAGAATGCTGTTTTGCCCATGATGGCCGCAGCCCTGCTCGCCAATGCGCCGATCACACTCTACAACGTTCCCAGTATCTCAGATGTCGAGGTTATGGCTTCTATCTTGGAATTATTTAACGTAAAAGTTGGCCGGCAAGCGAATACATTAACCCTAGACGGCAGTAGTGCCCAGGCAGCTAGCGTAGACCCGACATTGGCCGGTAAAATGCGAGCCTCTATCCTCGTACTTGGCCCAGCTGTTGCGAGGTTTGGCCAGGCCGAAACTGTACCCCCGGGCGGCGATGTGATAGGTGTACGGCCACTCGATAGACATCTCCATGCCCTTAGCAGCATGGGTGTTAAAGTTGTTGAAGCTAAAGATAGGGTTAAGCTTATAGGCAAGCCTAGAGCGGCTCGGGTGATTATGGGCGATCTAAGTGTTACGCCAACCGAGAACGCTATTCTGGCGGCTGTTTTAGCGCCTGGCAAAACAGAGGTTCGAATGGCCGCGATGGAACCTCATATTGTGGGTCTATGTAATTTTCTAAACTCACTAGGAGCAAAGATTAGTAACATAGATACACACAATCTCCAGATAGAGGGGGTGGAGATCTTGCACGGCGGTGAGGGGACAGTAATTCCAGACCAGCTTGAAGCAGGTACCTTGGCGATTGCGGCTGCGGCCAGTCAAGGGGAGGTTAAGATAGATGGCTTTGTTCAGGACGACCACGATGCACTTCTGAATGTTTTTATTGAAATGAATGTGAACTTTGAGATACTGAGCCCGACAGAGATTAGAATCTGTCCATCTGACAAGCTAAAATCCACCAAGGTGAAGACTCAACCATACCCAAACTTACCAACTGATTTACAGGCACCATTGGCTGTTTTAATGACCCAGGCGACCGGTCAATCTGAAATATTTGAAACCATGTATGAGGGCCGACTGAGCTATCTGTACGAGCTCCAAAGAATGGGGGCAGATATAAGCCTAAAGGACACGCATGTGGGCCTAATTAAGGGTCCAACTAAGCTTCATGGTACAGATCTGGTTAGTTTTGACATTCGGGCTGGTGCAACAATTCTGGTTGCCGCACTGATTGCAGAAGGCAAGACGACTATTGATCGAGTTGAACATATCGACCGGGGCTACGAGTATCTCGATAAGAGATTCGGGTCGCTTGGTGCAAAAATAGAACGTATAGACAATGGTCAGTAGCCAACAACATGTTGGTCTTATAGCTAATTTGCTAAAATAAGCCTATGCTCAAAAAACGAATTGCGATAGATCTGGGCACATCTAACACCAGAGTTTATGTACCCAAAAAGGGCGTTGTGGCCAATGAGCCATCAGTGGTGGCTGTCAGCATCGACGACAACCGAATTGTCGCTGTCGGCAACGAGGCTAAAGAAATGCTGGGCCGGACTCCCGACATAATCACCGCCTCTAAGCCACTAAAGGACGGCGTTATTGCTGATTACAGAATCACCCAAGCACTGCTGAAGTTTTTAATAAACCGGGTGGCTGGCAAATTCAGGCTAACTCGTCCGGAGCTAATGATAAGTGTGCCTATCGGCATAACCTCAACCGAGCGGAGGGCTGTAATCGACGCCGCCCTAAATGCAGGTGCACGTAAGGTTTACATTATTCGCGCACCAGTCGCGGCTGCAATCGGAGCCAATGTGCCGATAGCTGCGCCGGCCGGAAACCTTGTAGTAGACATCGGCGAGGGCACAACCGAAGTGGCTATTATTAGTCTGGGCGGAATTGTAGCTGAGAATAGCGTGCGAATTGGTGGCGGTAAGGTTGATACCGCTATTACTGACTTTATTCGTAAGAATCATGGCTTGGTGGTGGGCTCGCAGACCGCCGAGGACATAAAAAAGCAAGTTGGATCGGCTCTGCCACTCAAAAAACCACAAAAAATGCAGATCCGTGGGCGCGATGCTGTATCTGGGCTACCCAAGACAATCGAGCTTAGTTCCGACGACATAACCGAGGCTATTAGCGAATGCTTAGACGATATTATCTTGGCAGTAAAAGCTGTGTTAGAGCAGACCCCGCCCGAACTCTCAAGTGACATTATCGACCGGGGCATGATTATGACTGGCGGCGGATCCATGCTAAAAAACATTGATAAGCTAATGACAAAGGTAACCGGTGTGCCCAGTTATGTGGCTGAAGAACCAATGTTGTGTGTGGCCAAAGGTACAGGTATAGCTATGGAGAATCTAGATGAATATATACGAAGCGTAATGAGTAACCGCTAATGACGATTAAAAAACAGCTTAATTTACTTAATCAACTGTCAGTCTGGGGGCTAATTGCAATATTGGTAATTATGCCCTTTCACGCCTTTTTAAGCGTAGTCCTGGGATCTGTTTTTGGATACCAGGCGGCCTTTCAGGCCTGGAAAGAAGTGCTATTTGTAGGCTTAGCAGCGATCTGGTTGTATAACTGCGTCTTGCGAAAAAAACTTCTTTTTAAATTTAGCTTTACCAATTTAACCGTTCTAGCTATTATTTTGCTTGGCATAGGAGTAAGCATTATTTACAGGCCGAATCTCAACGGGTTAATTTTTGGCGTTAAGACCAACCTAGTACCGCTTGGGTTGTTTTTGATAGCCCAAGCTTATGCGGCTGATTTTGGCGACAACAAACTGTTAAGACTTGTTCTATTGCCGGCTCTGATTGTGTCGGTGCTGGCCATTCTGCAGGTTACGGTTATACCTTATCAACTGCTGCAGCTGATCGGCTACAACCCGATGACTATTAATCCACTGCAAGTAATTGATGCGAGTAGCGGCATAGCAAGAGCCTTTGCAACTTTGGGCGGGCCAAACCAGATGGGCACATATATGATATTGCCAGTGGCTTTGGCGCTTGCAGCGCTTATTCGAACCAAACGGCTAGTTTATCTACCGATATTAGCATTCTTGCTAGTAGCGCTTGGCCTAAGCTTCTCGCGTAGCAGCTGGCTTGGAGCCATAGTGGCAATAACGCTGGTATTATTTTTGTTTTTGCCAGCAAAATTTAAGATCATTATGGCCGCCAGCTTAGCTGGGTTGGTTTTAATAGGTTATGTTCTGTTGGCGCCACAGTTAAGTAACTCCAACAATGTGGTGCTTCAAAATATCTTCTTGCATGGTCAGTTTTTTAGCAACAAAACCATTGGGCCACCCGACGTAGTGCGTGGCGGCGCCTTAGCACGGGGTTATGAATTGTTTATTAAACAGCCCTGGGGTCACGGCCTAGGTACAGCTGGGCCAGCCAGCTATTATAGCCCAAATCAACTCATTACCGAAAACTGGTATTTACAAATTGGCTATGAATACGGTTGGTTGGGTATTTTGGCTTATCTGGTGCTTTTTGGGAGTTTGGTAGTTGGCTGGCTACGACAACCAAAGACCGAAATTTTGATAGGCGCAGCAGCGGCACTTATTGGCATTTTGATAGCAAATTTATTTTTGCACAGCTGGGCCGACAGCAGCTTGGCCTTAGTGGCCTTTACGTTTTTTGGCGTTATAGAAGGTCGTAAAAAGTGAAGATAGCCCTGGTTCATGACTGGCTGAATGTTAAGTCTGGTGGCGCTGAGCGAGTTTTTTTTGAGCTTGCTAAAATGTATCCAGAAGCTGATCTTTATAGCCTAATATGTAATCAAAAGCTCTTTGCCGAGAGTCTAAACGATCGAAAAGTCCAAACTAGTTTTTTGCAGTACGCCCCCGGTGCCTTAAAGAAGCGACCGCAGTTTATGTTGCCGCTTATCCCGAGGGCTGTGGATAATCTTGACTTTAGTGGTTACGATTTAATAGTGTCTAGCTCCAGCGCTTGGGCCAAGAATATTCAAAAACCCAAAAACTGTGTTCATATTTGCTATTGTCATACTCCAGCTCGGATGTTGTGGGACAGCTGGCCAAAATATCTAGATGGCCAGCGAATTAGGCCGTTCAAGGTGGGGCCGCTCTCACGATTCATTATTAGCCGAACAACTTCTAGAGTAAGGCTTTGGGATTTCTATGGTTCAAATCGGGTAGATCATTTTTTAGCAAACAGTAATTATATTGCAGACCGCATTAGAAAGTTTTATCGCCGCGGCGCTGAGGTTGTTTATCCACCGGTCAATGTTGGGCAATTCAAATCCGCAACTGGTCAAGAAAAAGGCAGCTACTATTTAATATTATCGGTACTGTCTAAATATAAAAACATTGAACTTGTAATTAAAACTTTCAATAAAAACAAGTTGCCGCTAGTGATTGCTGGCGACGGCCCGGACAAAGACCGCCTTATAGAGTTGGCAGCTAGCTCGCCAAACATAAAGTTCTTGGGTCGAGTTAGCGAGGCCAAAAAGATTGAGTTACTGCAGCAGGCCAAAGGATTGGTCTTTGCCAACATCGAAGACTTTGGCCTCACGCCAGTTGAAGCTATGGCGGCCTCGACACCGGTGATCGCGCGACGCGGCGGAGGAGCAAATGAGACCGTAGTTGCAAACGAAACGGGTGTTTTTTTCGACCAAGACAATGAAGACAGTTTAAACCAAGCAATCACTAGGGCAGAGCAGATAAATTGGAGTGAAAATACCCTTCTAGCTCAAGCTAAGAAGTTTTCTGCTGAGCGGTTCGTAAAAAAACTTGCCAGAGTTGTAGATAGCATCGAGGGGACTCATGAATAGAGTCCAGGTTGATATACTGGGAGTCTTAATCGATCCTGTTACAAAATCAGAAGTACTAAAAATTGTCGAGGACAGATTGGAATCTAGCAGTCCACCGACCTACATTACCAAGCCTTACGTCGAATTTTTATCATTAGCCAAAGACGATGCTGCGCTTCAGAAAATACTAAATCAGTCTATGCTCTGTTTGGCAGATGGAGTGTCGCTGCAGTGGGCAGCCAGCTACCTGTACGGCAAGCCTCGTAGCCGACCCAATCTCTTCCGACTAGCTTGGAGTGGCTTGGTAAATATGCAAAAAATGACCTGGCGCAACCAAATAATCCCTGAGAAAATGGCCGGAATTAATTTAACGGTACCAATTCTAAAGTTGGCCGAAAAAAAGCATTACAAGATAGGGGTCTTGGGCGGGCCGATCAACCACGAAATGACCGCTCAGAGTTTAATCAAGCGATTTCCTGGATTGTCGCGAGTCGAATCATGGAGTGGGTATTATGATCTCAGTAATGAACGAAAATTAGTAGCGGACATAGCTAGTAGTAAGTTAGATATTCTCTTCGTGGCTATGGGCTTTCCCAAGCAAGAATTGTTTATGGCCAAGTATCGCGAATACGTAGGGGTCAAGCTGATGATAGGTGAGGGTGGCAGCTTTGATTATGATGAGCTTGGAGGTCAGATTAGGAGGGCGCCAGCTTGGATTCAAAAATCCGGACTAGAGTGGCTCTGGCGGCTGTTTCGGCAGCCCAGCCGAATCGGCCGCCAGCTGGCTATCCCTAAATTTGTGTGGGCTGTACATAGACAGGCTAGGTCTAACTGGCGCAAAAACACCTAGTTAATCTGCTTTACGCTTAAGCTTGAACAAGATATAATATTATCGACTCTGGAAGGGTGAGTTTTAGTATGAATCAATGTGCAAATTGTAGTTCCGACAATCAAATAACCATTGCAGGTAAGACTTTTTGTGCTAACTGTGGTACGCCCGTCCAAACTACAGACAGCCAAACAGCAAGCTCCGGCGCACCGGTTGCAGATGTGGCGGTCAAAGCTGCCACAGCACCACTGGCTGATGGTACCAACACCCAAGCAGCGCCTGCCCTAGCTCCCCTGGCTGCACCCCCATCTACAGTCATTGCGCCAAAACCGGCCGAACCAGCATCGGCCAATGCAGTAAGCAGCACCAAGCCGATACAGCCAGAACCTATCGCACAATCAAGCTCACAGCAACCAGCCGGAGCGCCCAAGCCACTGTCTTCAAACCCTGCTGAACAACCGGCAATCAGCCAAGCACAGCCAGTGCCGCAGCCCGCTGTAGTCCCAACGACCCAGCCCGACAGCAGAAGTCAGCCTCAAACCAAGGCGGCTGCAGAAATCACATCTAAAGTCCAGCATGCTCACGACGAGTCTTCACTACAACGACTTTTAGAGGGTCAAAAGACTCCAAAGTCGGCTCCCCAACCTCAATTTGCACCCACTGTGTCGAGGGTGGCGCCAATTAAAAACCTAGACTTAGCCAAGCCTAATCCAGCCCCTGCGAGTGAGAATGTCGGCAGTGAGCTGGGGGGGTTGGATACCAAAAACGAGTCTGTTTTTTCTGATGCTCAGCTTAATGAACTAGCCAAAGCCACTCAGGGCAGCGCCAAACCGTCCCAGTCCAGCCTCAAAGTCATGAGCGATATTCGGCCTGCGGCCAGCCCGGGGGTGGAGTACATTCCGCCCAAACACAACACTCTGAGCGCCTTAAGCCCTGGCCTGTCGACTGCCGAAACTGCACCTGTAGTTAAAGCCGTTAATTCTGTTCAGCCACCAAGCATACTCCCGCCCACAACCAGGGCCAATAGCCAACTAACCAATGCCAGGCAGACACCTGGCTCAGGCCGAGTAGTGGAAATGGGGCTGCCGACTCACCTTATACCTAAACCCAATAGCGTGCCAACCGTCATAGCTCAATTAAATAATTCTCAGCCCGGGCAGAAAAAGCCTGGTCTTAAGCCGGCCAGTGTGGCTCTAAGCCTAATTGGTGTGGTGGTGGTTGGATTGTATGTATGGCAAATCAACTATCCAAACTTGGCTTTTAAAGTCGCCAGTGGCAAGGCGGGTATTAACGCCAGTTTGCCAAACTATTTGCCCTCAGGCTGGAAGGTATCGGGCGACATTCAGGCCAGTCCAGGACTTATTAGTTACAATGTTAGCAATTCAAACGGCAGTCAGCAGATGCAGGTGCAAGAGGCTAAGACCGACTGGGACTCTCAAGCCTTAGCTGAAAACTATGTGACTCAGAAATCTGACAACTACCTGGCTTTGCAGGCTCAGGGGTTAACCATATACATGTATGGCAACAACCAAGCCAGCTGGATTAATAAGGGCACTTGGTATAGACTAGAGGGCAATACTAGCGGTCTGAACCAAGACCAATTAATCAAAATTGCTACCAGCCTATGACCAATCGTGCCTGGGACGAGTTAATTGATCTGATAGATGAAAAATATCAAATCGACAACTCCAACCGCAAAACCGAACCACTCGAAGACAACAAAGACCTTACTCGAACTGTCGAGAGTATTGAGTTTGAGAAAGACAATGTTAAGTATAAGATTGAGCGAATTGCCGGGCCAGTAATTATTGATAAGAAAACTTTTTATCATCAAACTGGTAGCGCCAATCGCGTTCAGTATGTTTACGACCCAGAAGAAACATCTACAAAAGTAGTTTTCTACCGCGGGCAACCCGACGGCTACTGGAACGAGATTCAGGCCGAAGACCTGTTGAGCTAAGCGGGTTCCATTTTGTTATAATGTAGCTATGAGCAAGCCTGTTAGAACTCGTTTTGCACCCAGTCCAACTGGGTTTTTGCATGTTGGCAATGTTCGCACAGCACTGTTTGCATACTTATTTGCCAAAAATCAAAAGGGTAGCTTTATTCTACGCCTCGAAGACACTGATCGAGAGCGGTTTGTAGACTGGGGTGCCACACATATAGTTAAAAGCCTTGATTGGCTTGGCCTTAAGCCCGACGAAGGGGTGTGGTATACCGAAACGGGCGAGCATGCTCCATATGTGCAGTCGAAGCGGTTGCCAAACTATCAAGAATTTGCCGAAAAGTTAATTAAGCAGGGAAATGCTTATTATTCATACATTACCCCTGAAGAGTTTCAGTCACATAAAGCTGCCGCAATCGATACCAAGAAGCCATTTGTCTATAAACAAAATATGGAGCCTGAAGAGCACTCAAAGGAAACGAATGGTTATCCAGTACGGCTGAAGGTCCCAGCCGGAGTCACAAAGTGGAAAGATGAGCTAAGGGGCGAGTTTGAGACAAAGAACGAACTAATAGATGATTTTATACTAATCAAGGCCGATGGCTTTCCAACTTATAACTTTGCCCATATTGTTGATGATTACCTAATGAAAATTACCCATATTATTCGTGGTGATGAGTTTATTAGCTCCATGCCAAAGTATGCCGCACTGTACGACTTACTAAAGATTGATCGACCCACAATTGTGCATATGCCACCAATCTTAGGCCCCGATGGCAAAAAGAAGCTCAGTAAACGCGATGGCGATGTCGATGTCTTGGAATATAAGGAAAAGGGTTATTTGCCAGAGGCACTGGTGAACTTTTTGGCACTTTTAGGCTGGAACGACGGCACCGAGCAAGAGATATTTAGCCACGATGAACTGGTGAAACGTTTTAGTTTGGATAGAGTACAAAAAAGCCCGGCGGTATTTGATATTAATCGCCTGGCCTGGATGAATGGCGAATACATACGCGAGTTACCCACAGACGAGCTTTTAAAGCGCTTAGAGCCGTTTTTGCCGGCGAGTTGGTACAAACACAACGATTATCTAACTCGAGTTGTAGAGCTCGATAAAGACCGTATAAAGAAGCTAAGTGACGCCGAGTATCTTATGGAGATATTTTTTACTGAGCCAAAAGTTGATAAGGAGCTGCTAACCAAGAAAGATAAGCCAGAAGATGTTGAGAATTGGCTAGAGGTTGTTGCCAGCGATCTTAAAGATGTTGAATTTAATCACGATGTTATCGAGAAAGCCCTACGCAAACTTGCCGAAGCGGGTGATATAAACACCGGAAATCTATTTTATGCCTTACGCATAGCCCTAACCGGCCGCACCGAGGCTCCAGGTCTTTTTGATATCTTTGCAACTCTGGGTAAAGAAGAGTCACTGAAAAGGTTAGAAACGGCTAAAAATCTATTGTGAAAAAAGTAGCTTTCATAGTCCCAGGCTATACCGAAACACCTGAAAGAAAGGGTGTCGATGAAATTTCAAAGAGGCTAGCACAACAGTCTTTTGAGACCGTTAAGGTCAATATTGACTGGAGATATAAAATAATGAGCGACTATGTTGTTCAATTCAACGAACTATATAACTCAAAAAGTGGAGACTTCAACCTGGTACTAGGATTTTCGTTTGGGGCGATGATAGCCACTATAAGCGCAGCTAAGTTCTGCCCAGACAGACTGGTATTGTGTTCCTTGTCACCATTCTTTGCAGAAGATATGGAGACGATTCCCGACAGCTGGGCCAAATCCATTGGAAAACATAGAGCGGCCGATTTTAAGAGCTTTTCTTTATTAGAAGCTGGCAAAAAGATTAAATCTAAAACCACTTTGCTTGTTGGAGAAAAGGAATCAGTAAGGGAACCGGAAATGATGACTGTAGCCAAACGTGCAAATTCCGTCATTAGAGAATCAACACTTAAGGTAGTCCCAAATGGCAAACACGACATTGGTCAAAAAGAGTACTTAAGCGCTATCATGGAGATCATATGAAGCTATTTCTTTCGTCTCTTAACTTAGCTCAGCTTCCTGACAAATTAATACCTGTTTACAAAAAGCTTTTGGCTACAGAGCGAAGTGGACAAAAAAAGCCACTTGTCTTAACGATCCATAATGCCTCAGATTATAAGGGCAGCGTGTTTGTAACCCAGCGCAACAGGGATGATGCCATTTTAGGCGATTACGACATTAAGTAAGAGGCAATAGATTTAAGGAACTATGTAAACAAGCAAGACGAATTGCTAGATAAGATCAAATCTGCCGACGGGGTGTTTATGGGTGGCGGAAACACCTTCTATTTAAGATATTGGTTGCACAAGGTTGGCGCAGACAAGATTCTCGCCAAAGAGGCTAATAACGGGCTAGTTATTGGCGGCGGAAGTGCTGGCGCAATCGTGTTGAGCCCATCGCTAAAATATTTTGACCTAGCAGATGATCCAAAAGAGGCCCCCGAAGCTATGTGGGAGGGACTTAATTTGGTTGATTTTGAACCGCTTGTTCACGCCGACAGCCAAAAGTATGGCTACATAATTGCATCAATCAAAGAGTCGTTCAATGCCAAAGGAGTGGAAGTGGTATCAATCAATGACGATCAAGCTGTCGTCGTTTCAGATGACAAGAGAGAATTGATCTAGCTTATTCCCAGTTAAGAGTGCCGCCGGTTTGGTATTCGGTTACTCGAGTTTCGAAGAAGTTCTTTTCTTTACTTAGGTCGACAGCTTCGCTCATCCACGGGAATGGATTGTCGACATTAAACTGAGGCGGCAGGCCGACTCGACTTAGGCGACGGTCGGCAATGTGCTCTATGTATTGACGAAAGCCATCGGCGTTCATACCAAATATGCCGCGTGGAAAAACGTTCTTGGCATAGGCGTATTCGAGCTTAGCAGCATCTTTTACCAGCTTAACAATGCGTTTTTGAAAGTCCTTGGTCCAGAGTTCGGGCTGCTCATCTTTAATGGTGTTAATCATATCAATGCCAAAGTTGAGGTGCACAGTCTCGTCGCGCATAATGTACTGAATCTGCTCGGCACTGCCGGTCATCTTGTGCTGGCGCTGAAAACCAAATATCACAGCAAAGCTGGAGTAGAAGAATATGCCTTCCAAAATCAACGAGAACACGCACATATTTTCTAAAAATTTCTGATCGGCCTCAAAGGTGCCGGTCTTGAACTTAGGATCATACACACCCTCGTTGAAAGTCAAAATAAAGTCAGCTTTCGAAAAGTGCGAGGCGTTTTCGCGGTACATATTAAAGATCTTACCACCGTCTAGGCCCAAACTTTCCACAATATACTGATAGGCATGAGTGTGAATGGCCTCCTCATAAGATTGACGCAGTAAGTACATGCGCACCTCGGGGCTAGTAACGTGTCGATAAAAAGCTAGCACTAGATTGTTGGCGGCAATCGAGTCGGCGGTGGTAAAAAAGCCCAAGGCTGTTTCGAAAGCCAAGCGCTCGTCGCTGGTCAGCTTGCCCGATTTCCACATCTCTATGTCGTCTTGCATAGCAATTTCGGTTGGCAGCCAGTGGTTGGCATTGCCGGTATTATAGGCCTCCCAAGCAAAGTTGTGTTTCATAGGGTGCAGCTGCACCACATCGGCATCAACGCCGTTGATAATCCGGCGCTTATTGATGTCGGGACGCTTAGTAGTTTTAGTAAGTGGCATTACATATTCTCCTTAAAAGTTTTATTTTTTAGATTTACTTGATTGTTGCTTCGGAACTGGAGCGTTTTCGGCAATTGGCGCCGGCACTGGAGCAGTTTCGACAGTTTCGACGGCAATGGCGCTAAAATCACGCTTGTGGGTGCTGCCAAACTTACCGGTATCAACTGTGGACTTCTCAACCTGGCTGGCTGCCAGTGAGCGCAGATAGTAGGTGGTTTTGAGGCCCATCTTCCAGGCGTAGGTGTAGATTTCGCTCAAGGCCTTGCCCGAAACGCCGCGTACAAAAACATTAAAGCTTTGACTCTGGTCGATCCACTTACCGCGGTAGGCAGCTACGCGCACTAGCCACTTAGAATCAGTCTCAAAAACTTCTTTGTACTTGTCGCGCAGTTTTTGCGGAATCTCGGTAATCTTTTGAATGCTGCCATCGTGGAACTTAAGCTTTTCAATCATGTCGTCGTTCCAAAGCTTAGCTTTTTTAAGGTCTTCGACCAAGAACGGATTAATAACCGTGAATTCGCCGTTCATGTTCGATTTTACATACAGATTTTTGTAGATCGGCTCAATGCAAGGATAACAGTCATTGATATTGGCAATTGAGGCGGTTGGGGCGATGGCCATGGTGTTGGAGTTGCGCAAGCCATACTTTTTAACGGCTTCGCGCACAGGTTTCCAGTTGAGCTTGCCAGTGCGGCTAACGTCGATCTTTTGGCCACGTTCTTTTTCAACTAGCTCAATGGTGTCGATCGGGAATATGCCGCGATCCCACTTACTGCCCTTAAAGCTCGAGTAGGCACCTTTTTCACGAGCCAAGTTAGCCGAACCCATAATGGCGTGGTAACTAATTAGCTCCATCGATTCATCGGCAAACTTTATGGCCGCCTCAGACTCAAACGGAATGTCTAGCTTGTAAAGAGCATCTTGAAAGCCCATGATGCCCAAACCGACCGGGCGGTGGCGCATATTAGAGGTCTTGGTTTCTTCGGTCGGGTAAAAGGTAATGTCGACCACATTGTCGAGCATGCGCATTGCCCAAGCGACAGTTTCTGACAGCATCTTAGTATCGAGCTTGCCAGCTTTAACGTGAGTTGCGAGATTGACTGAGCCCAGGTTACAAACGGCGGTTTCGTCGGCCGAGTTATTTAGGGTAATCTCGGTGCATAGGTTAGAGTTGTGCACCACACCAGCGTGGTCTTGAGGCGAGCGCAGGTTACAAACATCTTTAAACGTCAACCACGGGTGGCCAGTTTCAAATAGCATAGTTAGCATCTTGCGCCAGAGCTGAGTAGCCGAAGTGCGTCGGAACATCTTAATGTCACCATTATCAGCCATTTTTTCGTACTCGACGTATTTTTCCTCAAATTCCTTGCCGTATAGGTCGTGTAATTCAGGCACTTCACTAGGCGAGAACATGGTCCATTGGCCGTCTTGAGCCACACGCTTCATAAATAGATCTGACACCCAAGAGGCAGTGTTCATGTCGTGAGTGCGGCGGCGCTCATCGCCAGTGTTTTTGCGCAGTTCCAAAAAGTCTTCGAAGTCGTAGTGCCAGTTTTCTAGGTATACGCAGGTGGCACCAATCCGGCGGCCACTGCGCGCAATGGCAATGGTAACATCGTTGGCAATCTTTAAGAAAGGTATCACGCCCTGCGAGGGGATGTTGATAGTTTTGATCAGTGAGCCAGTACCGCGAATGTTGGTCCAATCGGTGGCAATGCCGCCCGAAAATTTACTCATCATGGCGTTGTCACGAAAGACCTTAAAGATATGGTCGAGATCGTCGTCGACAGTGTTTAAAAAGCACGAGCTCATTTGCGGGAATGAGGTGCCGGAGTTGTATAGAGTAGGCGAGCTTGGTGTGTAGCGCTTGGTTGAGACCATATCGTAAAATTTTTTCACCAGCTCGGTGCGGTTTTCGACTGGCTCATTCAGGGCCATACCCATGCTCACACGCATCCAGAAGAATTGAGGTGTTTCCAAAACAGTCTTGCTCTCGCGCTCCGGGCGCAAGAAATAATTACCATACATAGACTGCAAAGCCATAAAGCTATAAATTTCATCGCGCTCGGGTTTGAGGTAGCCAGCCAACTCTTCGAGGTCAAAGTTTAGCATTTCAACCAGCAAAAGCTTATTTTTAACGCCCTCTTGAATGTAGTTAGCAAAGCCGTCTTTGTAGGTCGAACCGAATCGGGTTAGAGTAGTGGGGCCAATTATGTCGTAATAGAGCTTATTGAGTAGCAGCCGAGCCGCCAAAAGCGAGTACTCGTAGTCACGTTCTATAAATGAGCGTACGGCCACAATAATAGCGTCGTAAAGTTCATCGGCTACAATGCCGTCGTAGAGGTTGATCTTAACTGCGCCTACCAGCATGGGCACGTCGACATGTTTGAGATCCTTGGTATAAGCTTGGATGGTTTGAGCGATTTTTTCTTCGGAGAACTTTTCTTTTTTGCCGTCGTGCTGAACAACTGTTAGTTGCTTTTGCTCGAGTTTGTGGATGATTTCTTCTTGAGCTTCGACCCGCTCTTGGCTATGCCGCTCACGATAAAGAATGTAACTGCGCACGGTGCGATAGTAACCAGCTTGCATTAATGCTTGCTCTACAAGGTCTTGGATCGACTCGACATCGGGCAAGACATCGTCGAACTCCTGATCGAGACGGGCCACAATGCCATCGACCAGCGGCGTTATAGCGCCCTTGGCAATCTCGCCCTCAACCGAATCGTTGGCTTTACCAATCGCAATTTCAATCCGTGCTCGGTCAAATTCGGCCGTTTGTCCGTTGCGTTTTTTAATATGCGTAAAAGCCATGTCGTCAACCCTCCATTTTTTTATGTTTTATAAGCAGCAAACACTACATATAGCGTAAGAACTATAAGCATTACCACTATATATAGAGTATTAGATGTTCGTCAAGGATTTTTTTAACACACGTTAAAAAATTTATGCTTACGAACATAATACGAAAATACCCCCTTATTGTCAACTCCACATTATCGAACTCACAAAAACAAAACTTGGATTTATAATACGCCTATGCTAAGCACGATGCTAGTATTGAAATGAGCTTAGGTTTATGTTAAGGTCGTGTTCTGACTTTACTTTGCTGCAGCTACCCCGACTCGACAGAGAATGAAATTTGTTCTTTGCGATAGCTGTTGACCGATTCAAATTGTCGAAGAAATTTGAATCGAAAGGAGAAACAGTGCGAGAATATAAGTTGCAAACCCGAGAAGTTTGCAATAGCTATCGAAGCACAGTTTAGACGAGGTCCCATCGTCTAGTGGTTAGGACACCAGGTTCTCATCCTGGCAACCGGGGTTCGACTCCCCGTGGGATCACCATGAATAATTCAAGAGGCCATCTGGCCTCTTTTTTGATATGATAAAGTCATGAAAAGTGTGGTTTTTCTAGAAGAAGCAACCAACGTAAATGAGGTTGGTGGCAAAGGTGCTTCGTTGGGGCGGATGACGAATGCCGGATTGGCCGTTCCGCCAGGGTTTGTAATTACCACAGCGTCGTTTAATAAAAGCCTAGTTGACTCTAACGGCCTCACAAAAGAGATCTACGCAGTATTTGATAAGCTAGGTGCCGAAAGAGTAGCTGTACGCTCTTCAGCAATTGCCGAAGATGCCGCAGGCGCTTCTTGGGCGGGCCAGCTCGATACCGAGCTCAATGTTGACAGAGGAGGCTTGCTCGATGCCATTAAGCACTGCTGGCAGTCGATAGAGTCTGATCGCGCCCAAAGTTATGCCAAAGATCACCATATACCCAAAAAACAGCAGGCCGTAGCTGTAGTTGTGCAAAAGATGGTCGATAGCGAAGTGTCTGGAGTAATGTTTACCGCAAATCCGCTTAGTAGCAATCCAGAACAAATGGTAATTGAGGCGATCCATGGCTTGGGCGAGTTGCTGGTACAGGGCTTAGTAACTCCAGAAGGCTACACCGTCGATAAAAAGACGGGCAGTGCAATATATCATACAAAGCACCGCCAGGCCAAAATGCTTGTATATAAAGATGGCAAAAACACAGAAGCTGTCGTGACCAAAAAAGGACAGATTCTGTCAAAAGCATTGCTGCAAAAGCTGGTAGAGCAGGGCAAGCAAATTGAAGATTATTACGATGCGCCACAAGACATTGAGTTTGCAATCGAGAATCAACAAATCTATATTGTGCAATCTCGCCCAATCACAACCCTTAATAGTGCGGGCGCTGAGCTACCGGAGTTCTTTAGCCATTGTGTAAAAACCATCGCTCGACCGGCCACATTGCAGCGCGATGAGATTGTACGCTTTACCTCTAATATAGTTGCGCCAGTCGATGTAGTGACCATCCCGGTGGAGGGCACAACCAGGGCCTATTATCTTGAGGCTGGTGGTTCAAAAAAGATTCTTGGCCTCTGCCTGGAAGGCGTTAATACCAAAAAGAAACTAAATAGTCATCTCGATAGCTACAACAAACTTAAAGAGTTTGCCCAAACTGTTATTAAGTTTGTGGAGGACAAGCCTAGCAACTATGAGGACATTTTTACACGCTACCGAGAATTCTTAACTAAGTTGAGTGTATTTCTGTATACGGGTGTTGCCATCGATGCTATCTTGTACCCAAAGTTTAAGGAATATGTAGAAACTAAGTTTGCAAGCAAAGCTCAGAGGGTTATAGATATTGTGGCCACACCCAAAGCCCTGCACGATTATCAAAAGATGAGACTCGAGCTTTGTAGACTAAAAGTCAGTGACACCACTAAGCAAGAGCTTAAAATTAAGCTGGCCGAAATCGCGAAGACATTTAAACATGTGCCAGAGTATTCATTTGTTGAGCCGCTTTTAACCCCTGGGCAACTTAAAAATGAGCTGCAAGAATTAACTGAAACTGCCGCCAGGGCTGAAATCGAGGAGATTAATAACTCCATCGACGATAGTCAGCAAGGTGAGCTCCAACAAATTTTGCCAGAACCTTATTTAACACAGGCCTTGGCAATAAAAGAGTATGCACTTTTGCGGACGGACCGGATTGATCAACTTAAACGGGTACAGACTACACTACGCGAGGTGTTTGCCGGTTTAGCCAAGGAATTGAGCCAAAAAACCGGCAAGGACTGGACGGTTGAGCATATTGCCAATTTATTGGATGTTGAAATAGACGGCTTTGTGAAAGAACAACAGGCACCTAGTTTCCAGCAGACCTCCAAACGGCTAGATCAACAATATCTGTATTATTACACGGACAGTAAAGCCATAGTTGAGCTAGACCAAAATCTTATCGAAAAAGCAAAGACTATTATAGCCAGCTCGGCGAAAGATAAAGGCAGCTCACTCATAAGCCCGGGCACGACGGCATTTGCAGGCACTGCTGAGGGCAGGGTGGTTCGCATTGCCAGTAAAAGTGATCTGAGCAAAGTGAAACGGGGCGATATTATTGTTGCCCATGTTACAATGCCCGACTACACTCCAGCCATGAAACTGGCTGCCGGGTTTATAACCGCTGAGGGTGGAATTACCTCGCACGCAGCAATTGTGGCTCGAGAGCTGCAGAAGCCTTGTATAGTCGGCTCCGACAACTGCATGAAGGTCTTAAAGGATGGTGACTACATATCGCTAAATGCCGGTGCGCAAGTTGTAAACTATGCGCAGCAAGATTATCTGGGTGAGCCAGATGAGCTGTTTTACTGGGGGCCGTCTCGAGCTAAGCCACTGTATATGAGCGATTTTATGTCGGCTGCCGAAGAATTTTTTGTAGCTGCGCACAACAATCCAGAAATGCCTAATCCACCCAAAACTCTCGCATTATTTTACAAGGGCAAAAACGTTTGGCTTATAAACGCCCAGAAGTTTGCCGAATTCACCGAAAGGACTTTTGAAGCTTATCAAAAGCAGAATCGATTTAATACGGACAGAGAAAATTGGCAGAAATTGGTTGAGAGTCTTGATAAACAAAAGGCTGATGCCAAGGATTTGGCAGAAGCTCAGGGCCTTACTGTTTTTGCAGAGTTTGCGCTATATGGCGCCGAGAGTGCTGTGGCGAAAATGCTAGATCGCTTGCAGCCGAAACAGCGACAGCAAATTTGGGGCGGGTTTACGTTGCCTGATAAGCCAACGTTTTTATCTAAAATAGATGATGAGCTGATAGAGGGTGGCGATCCCAAAGCCTTGGCCGAAAAATACCCGTGGATAGACGATGGCTACAGAGGAGTCAACAACAAAGCCGAGGCCTACTTTAAAAAGCGACTGCCCATGCTCAAGGACAGTTATGGTAGTGTGATAAACGATAATCGCACAAAAAGAGAAGAACTTGCAGACAAATACAAGTTAGCTCCAAAAGAAGTTGGTGCTCTGAATTTAGCACGAAAGCTGGCCGAATTCATGGACGATCGTAAGGCCTGGATGATGCGTACTCGTCGCGAAATTAAAAAACCCGCTAGCAAAGTTAAAGATGGTTGGTTTTACCACGACGGCAAGGTCGACTTAATCGGGCCAGCCGAAACCGAGGATCTTTGGGAGCGTTATGTTGATTTTAAAGCATCAACCACTGCACTGAATGGTCTTGTGGCTAGCAACGGCGGCCGACATTTTGTAAATGGTGAGGTAGTGATCGTCGCTAGCCCAACAGACCCGGTGCCAGATGATCATGTTATTGTTGTACCAGCCTCTAGCCCTAGCTATGTGCCGCTTATGCGTAAGGCTAGGGCCATGGTTACCGACCATGGCGGTATGATGTCGCACGCAGCCATAGTCGGGCGTGAGTTTAACCTGCCGTGCATAGTTGGCACCAAGCAAGCCACAAAGGTATTAAAAACAGGTGACAAAATAGTGTTGGATTTAGTAAAGGGCGAGGTTAATAAGTAGGCTTTCATCATTTACCTGCACTCCTGAATATGGTATTATTCAGATCACTTCAAATCTTGCTGCAGGCCGACTGCAGTTCCTGAGCGTAGGAGTTAGAAATGAGAATGAAGAAGTTCCTAAACACCTTGATCGTGAGTCTGATCCCCGCCGGCGCGATAGCCATTGGTGTCGCGGCCAAGCGAGTTGAGGAGGCCAGGAGCGTCGATCTCGACGAAGATGACCTATTAGACCTGGTTCTGCTGACCGTCACCAGCGTGGTGGCCACTTTCGCTCTCTTCGGGGTCAAGAAGTTGCTCGATCGGCTCTAGCGAGGAGAGAGACGTGGCAGTCAAAACAGCAGACCAGATAGGCGTCGACGACGTACTCCAGCTTCCTGGCTGGATGCTGCATGAGGACCTAGCTGGACTCCACTTCGAAATCAGGCCGGTGGCCATGCGATGTGATTCAACTAGAGTGTTCGTGGATCACCTCGATACCAACGGCAACTCAGCAACCACCTGGCTAAGGCCAGACGAAGAAGTAACTGTGCTCTCATAGCACCATACAGAAGGAGAAGTCCATGGCGGATAGCGCCGAACAAGCCAAGCGGATCGATGAGGGAGGCAAGCAGCTCGATTACGAGCAAGAAGCGCTCGCCAGCATCGTTCGATCGTGGGAACTGGACGACAAGGAGTGTCAGGCTCTTGCCCTAGCTGATGCCCAGGTCTGGGCGACTCTGCATCTAGCAAGGGTTACAGCGAATGGACTAGAAGTCTGACGCCTGAGATGCGCACAGGGGTAAGCGACATTTGGTCGGCCCCTCGAGCGGTTCCGGAACTAAAGTTTTGGGGCCGTTGTTTTCGTTATAATCTAAGCAAGAACTAACTACATGCCGGGTGCTGGCAGTAGCTCAAATACCTCAACGCTAAACTTGCCGGATTGTCACTCAAGAAAGGGTGATCGTTAACGAGCTTAAGTGCAGCGTCCATGTCGCTGGCCCGGATAATTGAATAACCACTAAGCTCGGGGGCTGTTGCGCTAGAACCATCATCAACCACCGATTTACCGTTGGCCATGGGCTGACCCATATCGACCATTGCATCGCCAATTTTTTCCATCCAAGCTTTCCAGCCACCCATAACTTTTTCAGTTTGCTCCGAGGTCATTTGTTCGGCCGGTGTGGCTGAGCCGTTGTAGAGTAGTATAAATTTTTTCATAATTATCTCCTTGGTTAATCTGTTAACATTATACGCCTTAATAGGTGGCCTTGTAACGTTCATTTTGAAGATCTAAACAACAGGTTGCAATAAGGTCGCACATCTGTCAAAATAAGCGTAAGCATTTATAGTAGGAAAACAAAAAAATGGTAAAGACTAGTCATAAGCTGGTATTTTCGCTCGGGGTCACCCTGGCGGCCTTGGCGATTATGAGCTTTACTGTTACACCTTTTAGCCAGAATATTGCCAGCTGCTGCAATCAGTTCGCACTCGAGGCCGCCTATGGCTTTCCGTTTGCCTTTCGCAGCGTTTATAGCGGCGGCTTTACCGGCTTGGGCCAAACTGTGTTCTCGGGCTGGGCCTTAGCACTCGACTTTGGCATGATTTTTTCGGTAGTGCTAGCCATAACAGTGCTGCTAACCCAGCCCATGGTTGCGCAGGGCCGCCCCCATAGAAAAACCAAAAGGAGAGCCTAGATGTTCAAAAACGAGCTCCAAAACAATACCAAGATATTCTTAACAGTCCTGGCGGCTGGAGTAATGCTGGCCAGTTTTTACTTTGTGAATAGCCCGGTGAGCAATATTGTAAAAAAGCTATTACCTGGTAATTCGAGCAGCACCACTCAAAACGAACAGCCGAACGAGCCACAACAAAATGGTGGCCAAACCAATCAAGCTACTACACCCAGTCAATCTAGCTCCGCCAGCCAAACTGCCAGCTGTAATGTTGCCCAAAAGGCCTCATTTACCGCCCAATATAGCTCACAAGTAAACAATGAGAACGCTCGCTACGACAACCAAACACGCTTTATTGAAACCACCATATCCGATCCCAACTCAAGACAGGCTGCGCTTAGCCGAGAGAATTCGGTTCACAATGCTAACCTTAATAGCATAAACTCGCAGTACCAAAGCAACCTACGCTCAATTAATTGCTAAGGTTGCCAGGCCAAGACCTCTAGGTGTATATTTAAGCTATAAGCTAGGAGGTAATTATGAAAAAAGGATCGGCTCTAATTATAGTCATTATTGTTGTGGCCGCCTTGTTGTTAGGTGCGGTTTTGTTTTATGTGTTAAACAACAAGAATCGAACCCAAGCCCCCCAAGGTCAAACCAATAGCCTGGCAACCAATCAGCCAGCTTCGACTTCGGATAACGGTAATCAAACCAATACCAATACAGTCACCATAGCCGATATGGCCTTTAGCCCGAATAGCCTAACGGTCAAAAAGGGCACAACCGTAACTTGGACCAACAACGACAGCGTGGTTCACACCGTAACTGCTACCGACAACTCATTTGAGTCTGGCAACCTAGCTAGCGGCAAAAGTTTTAGCCGTACTTTTAATACAGTTGGCACATTTAGCTATAAATGCACACTGCACCCCAGCATGACCGGTACTGTTACGGTTACAGAATAGTTAACCCTCGAGTTCGGGCAAAACTTTGCCCAAAAGCACGCCCACGCTGCGCCATTCTTGCATTTGACCGCCTGCAATCGCTAGGCGGATTTGCTTTGGGCTCATCCAAGTAACTTCGATGTCTTCGCCATGCTCGAGCTGTTGGCCGGTGGGCAGTTCTCGATACTCTCGAACAATAAAATAGTACAAGTCCCAATCGACAGTCGCGCCGGCGGTAGCAACGGTAATAAGTTCTGGGTTTTTGATAGTCAAGCCAGTTTCTTCGGCAGCTTCTTTGATGGCACCGGCCTTAGCAGACTCAGCAATATCAGTCTTATCCTTAAGCGCTTCGTTGTATTCCGTCAAAGTATCATAGACCTTGCCGCCCGGCAAACGAAGATCAACTTGCTCAAGTTCGTGCCGGTGTTCTTTGGTAATTAAGATCTGACCTTCGGCCGACACAATAATCAGTCGTGAGCCCGGGGCTCGGCGGGCTTTTTCGAATGTCTTGCCATTACCGCCATCGAACTCTACAACTTCGATAATCCGGCCTTGATAGGTAATTTTTTCTTTCATGCTTGCTATTTTATCAGCTACTCTTCATTGCGTCATTCCCGCGCAGGCGGGAATCCAGAAACAAAAAAGTAATAGCCTGGATCCCCGGTCTGGTCGGGGATGACGGAGAGTAAATCCTACCAAAATCTTTGATTAGCTGTACAGCGAATTTAAAAACTTTGGGCGGATCCGGAGCCAGTGTTGCCACTGGCTCCGGCCGCAATTCGAGAGCAGCCGTTTTGGCTCAATCGCGGATGCCCGTAGGCGTAAAGTCGAGTTGGTGCATCCTGTACGGACGGCCTCGAAGTATAAAGCGTTTCGAGGTTGGCGTGATGACCGAGAGCGTCGCCGTTGAGTTCATGTCCTCGTCGAAGCTGAACGCCGGCGTAATGGCCACATAGCCCTGCAGCTCCAGCTCGTCTTCGGCACGGCATGACAGCTCATCTGAGATCTCGCGACAGGCGTTGTAGATCGAATCGCCGTCTGGGTCAACTGGCAAGCCGTTGAAAACCCAGTAATAGACGAGCTGGCCACCAGTAACCACCTTGCCGTTTGGGAGTTGCAGGTCAACGTGCAGCGTGAAAACGTAGACTTCGTCACTGGTTGGCATGATCAGTCCTTTCGCAGACCTTGCTCGAGAGACCTTCTCGAATGCAGCATCATTTTACAATAATTAGACAAGGAATAAAAGCTTTATCGTTCGAATCTGCCTTGTGCGGATGAGAACTAAGTTCTCGGATGACCTCGAACAATAATAATGAGATCCTGAAACGAGTTCAGGATGACGAAAGGGAGGGTTATCGAAAATGATAGGAAAGAAGGTTATAAATCAGCCTTCTTGGGCAAGCGTAGTTCAATGTCACCTTCGAGTTTTTTGCTGGGTTCGGGATCGATACAAGCTTCTAGATCGGCGCGGATCTTTTTTTCGTTCACATCTTGGCCAATAAACACCAGTCGAGTTTTTGGCTGCTCGGTTTTAAGCCAGTTTTCCCAAACCAGCTCCGGCCGCACACCCACCAGCTGAAAAATGTATTTGCGCTGGTGGCCTTTGCTACCAAAATCCACAAAACCTTTGGCTCGATAAACTTGAGTTGGCAACTTGCGATTAATAAACTCCTGAAACTTCATAGGGTGGAGCGGTTTATCGGATGTAAAAGAGAAGTGAGAGTATTTGTGGTGAATGTGATCGCTATGATCATGCTCGTGACCACCTTCATTTGGATGCTTAATTTCCTTGGTTTTGTACAGATCTTGGTCGAGCAGCAGGCGCACATCGACCTCGCCCTTGGTGGTTTCAACTATGCGAGCCTTTGGATTAAACATCTCCACTAGCTGGCGGATTTCTTTAACCTTAGCTGGCTTAACTAAGTCGATCTTGTTGATAATCACAAAATCGCTAAATAAGATTTGATCGCGAGCAATGTTGTGTTCTTTAGCTTTGTCTTCGAGGTTTTCGGCATCTAAAACAGCTACAATGCTATCGAGACGGACCCTTTGGCCAAGGGTGTGTCGTAGCGTCATGGCCAAGTCGCGCGGCTCAGCTAAGCCCGAGGCCTCAATAATAATGTAGTCGATGCCCGAATTGGCATAGGTAAATTGCTCTATGGCGTCTTGCAGATCGAGAGTTTGTAAGCTACAGCAAATGCAGCCACTGGTGAGCTCTAAGCGCTTGTCGGTTTTAGACTTAATAAGTTCGCTATCAATGTTAATATCGCCAAAGTCGTTTACCACCACGCCAATGTTCATACCCTGGTTATGCTGCAGAATGTAGTTGAGCAGGGTGGTTTTGCCAGCCCCCAAAAACCCGGTTAGAACAGTAATGGGAATCTTTTTGTATTGAATTAGTTTCTCGCTCATAGCATAATTATACCAGATGGGAGATTGCATGAAGTTAATATTTATCAAACGTGAAAAGATTGCAACCGACGCTTGGGCTAACCATTTCGAAAAACCCGCCGGGTTCGACTACCAACCAGGCCAGTTTATAGAGGTAGTTTTAAAGCACCCAAACGAAGATGATAGGGGCGAAAAACGTTGGTTTACTCTAAGCAGCTCTCCAACCGAGCCGGATCTAGTAATTCGCACCCGGTTCGTGCAAAGCAGGCGCTCTAGCTTTAAAGCTGCCTTGTACCATCTTGAGCCTGGCGATAGCATGGAGTTCACTGGGCCCGACGGTGATTTTGTGCTACCCAAACCCAAATCGGAAAAACTGGTATGGGTGGCGGGCGGTATTGGCATAACACCATTTCGGTCGCAGCTTAAATACATGCTCGATACAAACGATTTGGACCGAAAAATCATTTTATTTTATGGCAACCGCACCGAGCAAGACAATATCGTGGACGACCTGCTAAAAGAGGTAAGTGCTAAAATGCCGAAATTCAAACTTGTAGAGGTATTGAGCGAAAGCCCGCCGGCCGGCTGGCAAGGCGAGCACGGCTATATTGACCCAGCACTAATTAAGAAGTACGTTCAAGATTTAAACAATTTTGATTATTATGTGTCTGGCCCCGAGCCCATGGTCGATGCCCTAAAAGACAAATTAACCGGGGTGGGCATTGCCGAAGATCAAATCCATGGTGACTGGTTCCCAGGCTACACCGACAAGTTCTAATGGCAAATACAAATAAACCTCGACCCGACCTATTCAGTTGGCTATTTAGAGATAAAAACGGCAAGACTGTGGTCTTCCAGGCACCAAACGCACCGATCGTGGTAGCCGGTTTGGCTTGGGCTGCACTGCTGTTTGTGCGCAGCGGTCCGTGGCACACAGTCCTGGAGATAATCTTTAATGCTGGGCTGATAATTTGGGCCGTCATGGAGCTAGGCTGGGGGACTGTTCGTGCCAGACGAATACTGGGTTTAGTAGTGTTGGTTTGGATATTTGTATCGTTGGTTTTAGCCAGTTTGCGTAGTTTATAATGTGTTAAAGGCTGTAAGAAATGTCACCCAATCAACACACTAAAAGGAAATCGCATCTTGGACTGCCGGCTGGCAATGAGATAATGCACATTTCTAATGCCGAAGAAAAGCGAGAGCCGGTTCAGAAAAGTAAACATTTTGTGGACTTCAGAACAATTAAGAATGTCTACAATCATTTTGACTTAGACACGGCAATCTTCGACAAGCCAGGCTTAGAGGCAAAGAACATATTAGACTCTGGGGGCGAGCTAAATAGCAAGTTAGTAGGGCTCATACTAAATGCCCAACTAAGCACGGCAGAGATTGGATTATTGCAAAGCTGTTACAGCTATTTATCTGAACAAGATGAGCCAAAAGCAGCCGATTATATATATGTGTTTGGGGCACGCACTCCGCTGCGAGTAGAAAAGGCGGTCGAACTCTACCGGGAAAAACTAGCGCCAAAGGTAATATTTAGTGGCCGCGGGCCATTCTATGGCAAATCTGAAGATACAACCGAAGCCGAGCAATATGCGGCCATAGCGCTAAAGTCTGGAGTGCCAGAGTCAGATATTATCATTGAAGACGGGTCAATAACCATACCCGACAACGTTCGACGAACGCTCAATATGATGGATGCCAAGGACATGACTTACGATTCTTTCATTGTTGTTAATTCACCATACACGCAACGACGAGGCTGGTGTGTATGGAAAAAACACACCGCAGCCAACGTGCAGATTCACCGAATAAATAGTCGTACCAAGCCTGAGTTTAGTAGTGAAGGATGGTACAAGAATCAAAATGGCTTGTTGCTAGTGCTTGGTGAGTTTATAAAACTCCGCAACACCATAGCCTTTAACGATGCCTAATGCGGCCAAAAATAACAAAGCGCTTATGCTATAATTACTTGGTATAGGCAAATAATGTGCAAACCCTAACAAAATATAAATCTCTTCAGGCTTTTGTAATAAATATTGCCAGCGTTAGCAACGCTGTAGCTTTGGCATTTTTTATGATCGCAACGGCTAGCGGCTATAAGTTGCCCGGAGGGGCCTGGATGGTGTATTTAATTAGCCCAATTGCGCTGGTTGGGCTAATCTATAACTTTTTTGTTTTTAATAGAGTAAACGGTCGTTTGCCCTACATGGCAACTTACTTTGCGCTGGTTTTTATTTTGCTGCAATTCTTTGTAGTTATAGTGTTCACTGGCGGCTTTAACTCTCAGTACTATGCAGCCTGGTTGCTACTTCTAACGATTTCGTGTTGTCTGAGCATTCGAGCTTTTTACATAAATGCTGCGATTGCGCTCGGTAGCTTTGTAATGCTAACTTTTTTGATGGTGCCGCAGGGGCAGGGCTGGAGTTTTAACTTTGTAGCTTTGGCTCTAAATGGGCTAGCCGTGTTTTTTGGAGCTTTGCTAGCCTTGGCTTTTCAGAACTTTAAACAGGCTGCTCAAACAGCTGATCGCATAACCAACCAGCTTGATAGCACTAAGTTTTCCGAAAAGCTAATGCTGGCCTCAATTGCCGATGCTGTGGTGGGCGTCGACAACAAGCGCAAGATTGTTCTATTTAACTCAGCTGCCGAAGACATGACTGGCTGGGATGCTCAAAGTGCCAACGACATATTCTACACCAACGTGCTCAAGCTCAAAGACGCCAATGGCAACGACGTAACCAACGCCAACGATCCATTCTTGCAGGTGTTTGAGCAAAAAAGCACGCTGACCACCGATTCATTTCATATACTAGATAAGGAGCACAACAAAATATCGCTGTCACTGTCGATTGCGCCCACGGTCGATGTTAATAACGAAATCTCAGGTGCTATTGCGGTGCTGCACGACATCTCCGAACAAAAGGCGGTACAGCGCGAGCGCAACGAGTTTGTGAGTACGGCTAGTCACGAAATGCGCACCCCAGTAGCCGCAATTGAGGGCTATATATCTATGGCCAACAATTCCAACCTTGCTACCATCGACGATCGGGCCCATAGCTATCTCGAGAAGGCTCACCAGTCAGCTTTACACCTTGGTAAGCTGTTCCAAGACTTATTGAGTGTTACCAAGATCGAAGATCAGCGACTTAACGACACCAGGCAGGTGTTTAATCTGAGTGATTTAGTAACCCAAGTTGCCAACGAAATGGAAATGGTGGCTCGCAAAAAAAACTTACAGCTATTTACGCACATTGGCGGTAGCTCTAACCACCACGAAACGGTTATTGCACCAGTCTATAACGTGCGGGCCGATGCCGAACGAATTCGTGAGGTTCTTACTAATCTAGTCGATAACGCTATTAAATATACCGCCTCTGGCAGTGTCGATATTGAGCTCGACGGTAATCGCAACTTTGTAACCGTGAAGGTACGGGACACCGGCATGGGTATTGGCTTAGAAGACCAAAAGCATATGTTTGAGAAGTTTTACCGAGTAAACAACAGCATGACGCGCGAGATCGGCGGCACCGGCCTAGGCCTATATATTGCCCGTAGCTTAATAGAGCTTTATGGTGGCCAGATTAAGGTTGAGAGTAAACCGGGGGCGGGGTCGAGCTTTATATTTAGTTTGCCACTCGTTAAGAACGCCTAAAATTTGCTAAAATCATAAGCAACTTGTTATAATCAAGAAAAGTAACCGAGGGAACCCTAAAAGTAATGGCAAAAATCCTAATCGTAGAAGACGACATTAGCTTGCGCGACGTCTATTCGGCTCGTTTACAAGCCGAGGGCTACACAATTGTAACTGCTAGCAATGGCGAAGAGGCCTTAGCTGTAGCCGTAAAAGAGCGCCCCGACCTTGTACTACTAGACATTATGATGCCGCGAATTTCTGGTTTCGATGTATTAGACATTATTCGTACCACACCCGAGATTGCCCACACCCGAGTAATTATGATGACCGCCTTAAGCTCGCCCGAGGATCGCGAACGTGGTGAAAAGCTGGGTGTTGATCAATACTTAGTAAAATCTCAAGTTACACTCGAAGACGTGGTAGCCGCCATTAAGCGCATACTATCGGGCCCAGCCGATACTCAAACCAAGACCGAGCCAGTTGTGGGCGGTAAAGACGAAAAGAAGCCCGAAGAGCCCGCCGCACCGGCTAGCTAAATCGTTTTAGAAAGTTCAAAAGACCCGCAAGGGTCTTTTTTGTTGCCCTTTAATGGTTTTGGGTGTTTAATAAGCCTAGATCTATTCGTAGAAGTACCGACCCAACAAGGGGAAGCAACATGAGTCAGAGTTACAGGGGTACCTGGACAGTGCAGCCCAACGCCTGGCACGCCCGAGCCTACCAATACTGGCAGCAGCACGGAGAGTACAAGAACCAACCGGACTACCGCGAGAACCTGTGCCACTACTGGCGGGTCGTGGTTATCTGGGTGCCGATCGCCTGGGTCTTCAACAACGACGCGGCAGAAGCGGTAGGAAGCTTCGTCGGCGATGTGAGTCGTCGTTGCGGCAAATGGGGTCGTCGACACAAGAAGAGCCTCAGCGTGACCGGCAGAATCTTCTTCATCTGGGGGGTCGGTATGGGCACGGTCGCCGTACTGATTGGGGCGATCGTCAACTTCCTCGCCATTCTCGAAATGGTCGGTATCTCAACCGCCAGTCTTGCGGCCCTATGGGGGACCTTCTATGCCATGGAGGCGCTCGACACGAAGAGGAAAGCCAAGAAGTTGAGCCGTGAGAGCATTGGTCAACAGCACAACCGGCCAATCCGCGACACAATCCAGCTCATCGGACGTACGGCAGTTGCCAAGAAGCACAGCATCTGTCCGTTAGTGGTGATCGCCACAGAGGAACAGGTGGCAGCACCAGAGGCAGAGCCCATGTTCGAACCACTGGTCTCACCGCAGATAGTCGCTCGCCTCGAACAAGAGGCCGTCGACGGCAAGCGAGACCAAGTGCTCGAACCAGCGTGATCAACATCCAAGATCGGTGCAACAACCGAGCTCGAGGGAGAGTCCTTCGGGCTCTTCTTCGTTATTATTGGTTTGATCAACCATGTCCTTATCTGTTAAAATGTATGCAATGAGAACTCTAACAAGTGAACTTGCCAAAGCTGTTGGCAAGTCGGTGATGATAGAGGGTTGGTTGCATAAAAAGCGTTTGCTTGGCGGCCTTAATTTTATTAGTTTACGCGACCGTGGCGGCTTAGTTCAGATTGTGGTCGAACAAAAAGACGAAGTTGAAAAGCTGCGCAGCCTACAAATCGGCACGGTTTTGAAAATTGAAGGTAAAGTTGTAAAAGAAGAGCGAGCACAGGGCGGTGTAGAGATCCACGACCCTAGAATCGAAGTGTTGGTTCCGGTAACTGCCGAACCATTAATTGAAATTGACAAGCCCATTAGCCACAAGCCAGAGCATTTAGACACTCTATTTGAACACCGGGCACTGAGCTTACGCAACTTACAAGAACAGGCTATTTTTAAGGCTCGTTCACATATCAATCAACTCTTACGTGAATACCTGACCAACAATGACTTTGTCGAGATCCAAACACCCAAGCTAGTGGCAGGATCGGCCGAAGGTGGCGCCGAGGTATTTAAGCTAGACTACTTTGGCCAGGAGGCTACTTTGGCTCAAAGTCCGCAGCTTTACAAGCAAATGATGGTTGGTGTGTTTGAGCGAGTCTTTGAGATTGGTCAAGCCTATCGTGCCGAACCAAGTGCTACTACCCGACATATGAGCGAGGTTACAATGCTAGATGTTGAGGTTGGGTTTATAGACTCTTACAAAGATGTTCTGGATTTGGCTCAAGACCTAGTTCGTGATACACTCGAAAAGCTATACAAAGAACAGGCCGAACTTCTCAAAAAGTTAAATTCTCCTGAGCTAAAACTAACCAGGGAATTTCCTCGCTACACGGTAGCGCAGGTGCACGAAATGTACAGCAAGGCCAACAACGAAAATACTGTGGGCGAAAAAGATCTGCGCCCAGACGAAGAACGCTGGATCTGTGAATATGCCAAAAAGAACGATGGCTGTGAGGCAGTATTTGTAACCGATCTGCCAAAAGAGGCTATGAAGTTCTACCACATGGAAAATCCCGAAAATGACAAAACCGCCCTAAGCTCTGACCTGCTATTTAGAGGTGTCGAGATTGCAACCGTACCACAGCGAGAACATCGCCATGAAAAGCTCGTGGAACAGATCACGGCTGCTGGCATAGATCCCAAGCATCCTGGGTTTAGACATTATCTGAGCGCATTTGAATTTGGATTGCCACCGCATGGTGGGTTTGGTTTTGGCATAGACCGTTTTGTCCAGTTAACACTGGGTCTCAAGAACGTCAAAGAAGCCACCCTGTTCCCGCGCGATATTAATCGTTTGACTCCCTAGTTAAAATTGGAGGGTAGGTTGAGCGAGCCAGAAAAAATTCGACTTAATAAGCGCTTGGTGCAACTAGGTTTTGTAAACTCCCGGCGGGCTGGCGATGAGTTAATTAGCTCTGGCAAGGTTCGAGTTGGCGGCAAAACCATCAATAACCTAGCCACCACCGTAACTAGCAATAATATTGTTTCTGTAACTGGCCGTGGGGCCAAGTTTCACGATAGTGGTTTAGTTGTGGCTCTCAATAAGCCGGTTGGTTATATTTGCTCGCACGCCCAACAGGGCGATAGTCCAACTATTTTTAGCCTGCTGCCTCGGAATTTTGCGCACCTTAAGATCGCCGGTCGTCTCGACAAAGATAGCTCTGGCTTGGTGATTTTAAGCTCCGATGGAGACTTGGTGCAAAAGCTTAGCCACCCCTCAACCCAAAAGCCCAAGGAATATGTAGTAGGCCTCGATAAGCCACTGGCGGCCGGTGACCAAAAAAGGCTAGTTATGGGTGTTAAGCTCAATGACGGAATTAGCAAGTTTGATAGTTTGAGCAAAATCACCTCTACGCGCTGGCGGCTTAGCCTGCATGAGGGTCGTAATCGCCAAATCCGCCGCACCTTAGCCGACCTGGGTTACACCGTAAAGGTTCTGGAGCGAGTGTCTTTGGGGGGGTTGAGCTTGAGTAATTTGGGCACAGGGAAACACAAAATTATTAAGCCCAATGAGGTTTTGTAGTGTTTGTTGTTAGTTGGTTGGTGTTGCTACTGATAGTTGTGCAGGTTCAAATTAGCCCCAACGGGCTGATAGCTAAAGCTCAAGATTGGTTGACCTCGCTGTCTTCGGCTGGCAAGCTTAACTACAGCCAAGTTTTTGAGGCCGCTAAATACCAGCCCATGCCTGAGCGCAAAGCCAGTGCTACCGATCCAGCCGTTGCCGCCAAGGCCGCCCTTGTTTACGATGTAGGTAGTGGCAAATATCTGTACCAAAAAAACGACAACGCCAAGCTGCCCATGGCTTCGCTAACCAAGCTTATGACCGCACTGGTAATAATGCAATCGCACAAACCAGATGATGTAGTTACAATTCCAGACGGCTTACCAGCTCTGGGCGCGGCTGATGAGGCTCTAGGGTTTCAGCCGGGCGAGAAGTTTACAGTTGAGCAGATGTTACAAGCGCTGCTAATCCAATCAGCCAACGACAGCGCCAATGCTTTGGCTGTCTGGGATGCTGGCTCGATCGAGGGTTTTACGGCCAAAATGAACCAGTCAGCCAAAGCCTGGGACTTAGAAAATAGTCAGTTTAATAGCGTTAGCGGTCTAGACACGCCCAACCACTATGCCTCAGCCAAAGATCTGCAAAAGCTAAGCAGTATACTTTTGAATAGCAAGATGTTTCGCGATACTATAAAGTCCCAAAAAAGTACAATCACCGCTCAGAGTGGCAAACAGTACAAACTAACCACTACCAATCAAGACCTGAGCGTGCCCTATATATATGGTATTAAAACGGGGTTTACAGACAAGGCCGGGCAGTGTTTGATCTTTGAGCCTATGTCGGAGGCTTTGCTTCTTTGGCCACAAAGAAGTGCTGTCCGCACAGGACAAGACTCAGCTTTCGGCCTGAACGGCCGACTTACTTTTTGGCAGCAAAAAGTTAAGCCAAAACTGCCGGCATGGACACAATTCAGCAGCATTCAGATGGCTTTAACTTCGGGTTCTTGTGGAACTCGCCCCGACGGTGCCGTCGGGGCTCAAACAGTCCTCGAACACCGAGTATCAAAGCTATCTTCACTTGCTGATTGCTTTAATGCCAGAATAAGCTCAATGACGGCTGATCTTGCAACGGCTGGGAGGGTTGCACAATGAAGTCGTTGCCAAAAGTTGCCATCGTGGGTCTGCCCAATGTTGGCAAATCTACACTATTTAACCGCTTAACGCACAGTAATCAAGCGGTAATCTCGGATACGGCCCATACTACGCGCGATCTAAACCGCGGCGTGGCAGAATGGCAAAATCAACAGTTTGAGGTAATCGATACCGCCGGCTACACCAAGCCCGACGGTGAAATCAAAATTGCCGCTATGGAACAACTGGAGAAAACCTTGGGCGAGGTGGATCTGGTTTTATTACTGGTAGACGGCACGGTTGAGCCGGGGCAAGCCGATCAAACCTTGGCTAAAACAGTTCATAAGACAGGTAAACCGAAGGTTTTGGCAATCAACAAGGCGGAGTCGGATAAAAAGTTAGTGAGTCAAGACAGATTTAACAGGCTTGGTTTTGATGTTGAATTCAAAGTTTCAGCCCTAAATGGGCAGGGAACGGGGGACTTGCTTGATTACATTGCTAGCAAGATACCCAAAGCTAAAAAGGCCGAAAAGCCAACTATCCAGGTAGCTATCTTGGGTCGCCCAAACGTTGGTAAAAGTAGTCTTTTGAACGCGCTAGCCGGCAATAAACTGGCTATTACTAGCAGCACAGCCGGTACCACTCGCGATGTTAATAACTTTGAGCTAACTTATCACAGTCAAAAAATTCATTATTTCGATACCGCCGGGCTTCGTAAACCTGGCAAAATTGGTCGCGACATTGAGTATTATTCAAGTTTGCGTAGCAAAAAAGCCGTTGAGCAGGCCGATATCTGTCTTGCATTGATAGATGCCAACGAACCAGCCACAGCTCAAGACCAACACATATTAGGCATCGTAAAAGAAGCCAAGAAAGGTCTGATTGTGGTTGTAACCAAGTGGGATTCTGTGCAAGACAAAGACAGCACCACCATGGCACGCCTGTCGCGCGTAATTGCTAAGCGGCTACAGTTTGTGTGGTGGGCACCACTTATTTTCACCTCGGCCCACGAAAAGCAAAATCTTAATCAGCTGCAAGATATGATATTAGACATTCACAAACGCCTCGACTTTAAGTTAACCACCTCGACTCTTAATAAATTCTTGGCTGAGGCCAACGCCAAGCAACCACCGGTAGCGGTAAAAACCAGGCGGCCCAAGGTGAACTACATTACCCAAACGGGCACTAGACCGCCAATATTTACAATTTTTGCCACCCATCCTAAGCTCATGCACTGGAGCTATACCAGGTTCTTAGAGAATCGCCTGCGCTCTGGCTATGATCTTAACGGCGTACCAATTACAATAGAGTACAAGAGTAAGTATAAGGAAGCTAAGTGAAATTAATCGTCGGACTCGGCAACCCCGGAACTGAATACGCCAAAACTCGCCACAACCTGGGATTTATGGTGGTCGATCATATTGCCAAACTAAAAGAGCTTGAATTCTACGAGCGCTCTAAGTTTTCGGCCGAAATCTCTGAATTTCAAGTCGGCGACGAAAAAGTTGTTTTAGCTAAACCAACAACCTTTATGAACGACTCTGGCCAGGCCGTGCAAGCTCTAAGCCATTTTTATAAACTAACCCATACCGATACTTGGGTAGTTTCTGACGATCTAGACCTGGAATTCGGCAAAGTCAGGGTAAGAATTGGTGGCAGCAGTGGTGGCCACAATGGGCTTAAAAGCATTATCGACAAAGTTGGCGAGAGCTTTGTGCGTTTTCGAATCGGTATTAAGACCAATAATTTAGCCAAGATTGGCGCTCACGACTATGTGTTGCAACGCTTTGGCCAGGCCGAAGAGGAACAGCTACCAGGTGTAATTGCCCAAACCGAAGGGCTAATCAAAAAAGCTTTTGCCGAAGGCGTGGAACACACCTCTAGCTCGCTATAGTTAAATATTTTTCACTCAAACCGCGTTGAGTCAAAACGTATTACTTATTTTTTTACCTGCTGGTAGTTATGCTAGTTAAGAAGTCGTACCAAACAACCAGGAGGCACTCATGAAAGCGGCCGTACACGAGGCAGTTGACTGCCTTCCACTCACCACTGGCGTGCTCTGCACAGTCATGCTCACCAGCCCCGGGCACGTGCTGGTCAGTGTGAAGGTAAGAACCTGCGAGGGTGAGGAGACTCAGAAGATGTGGCAGCCCAATTGTCAGCTACAGCTCGAACCGTCTTTAGGAGAGAGCATCCTTAACGCCAACTTGGTGCGCTACACCCAAGCCGGGGAATACCCCCAAGCAGGAGAGGAGTCAGCCATTGTTCAGTTCCACGGACAGCCATGCGCCAACGTCGTCGGATTCGACCAGCTGCGTGAACAGCCCTTGTAGGTGGTGCGGCCGGCTGTGGCGGCCCAGCCACGCCCGCTCGGGGCTATGGTATCACTACTGCCATAGCTTGCAAACCACCTTGTTCACCACCGGTCGCTGGATCTCGAACTCACCCTGGTAGCCGACTATCGATTGGCTCACGAAGGAACTCACTTTGTGGGCTCCTTCGAATTTGTTGCTATAAACTGTTTGCTTTTTGTTCGGCTATAATTTATACTAAAAATGTAGCGATCGTAGCACCTTGGCGCCGCTGGCGCAAACAAAATCAAAATTTAAAAACGCTCCATGCTCGCATGTTGTTAACAAAGTGGGGTATGGTAAATATATTGCGCTGCAGTATCTGCAGCCATGAGTAATTTATGTGTGTATTTTTAAAAATGAAAAACAACACAAAATAAAACAGACTAGCCGTACGAATCGAACTAGTCTGTTTTACACACCCTTTAATGCCCCCGAATGGGATTTTGCGGCCTCAAAAATTATTCTATAGACCGTGGCAATTAAAGGGAGTAATCTGCTACCGAGAACCTAAAAGGAGGGTGAGTTTTAGGTTGACTCTCGAGTAGCAGAGTACTCCCTTTACGAAGGAAATATCTGATTTCAAGATCGCAAGTATGGTATCACACAAGCACTACTTTGTCAATAGCTCTAACCACAAGAAATTTAATGACGCTTATGCTATGCAGGTTAGCGGTAGAATATGAATATACAAGAAGTAGATTATAAAAGCAAGTACTTTCCGCCACTTTTGCGTGATATTGCAAGCGTGCCCAAAAAACTCTATGTACGTGGGCAAATCCCTGAACTGCCAATGATTACGGTGGTGGGCACCCGCAAGCCCAGTGATTACGGTCGCCAGCAAACCTATAGAATTGCTCATGATCTAGCCAAGGCCGGCTTTTGCATTGTTAGTGGTCTGGCTTATGGCCTCGACGCCGTAGCCCACAAAGCTGCGCTCGATGCCAAGGGCAAGACCATTGCCGTGCTTGGCAACAGCATTGATAGTATTTATCCGGCTGGCAATCAAAAGCTTGGCGAGCAGATATTAGAGCAGGGCGGAGCCATTATCTCGGAATATGAGCCAGGATTAGCCACCCAAAAGTTTAACTTTCCAGCTCGCAATCGCATACTAGCAGGCATATCTCTTGGGGTAATTATTACCGAGGCCGATGCCAAATCGGGCACCCTCATAACCGCTAATTTTGCTTTAACCAACAATCGCTATGTGTTTGCTGTGCCCGGCAACATTACCAGTCCACGTTCGGCCGGACCTAATAATCTAATAAAGCACGGTGCCCATGCCATTACCGACGCTACCGATGTACTAGACCTTTTGGGCCTACAAAGTGGCTTGCTCAAAAAACCGACCGTCAAAGCTGATAGCAAAGAGGAAGCTCAAATACTCGATATTCTAGCCGAACATAGCTGCAGCACAGCTGAACTTATAGACACTACAGGGCTAGAGGCCGCCCAAGTCGCCACAATACTAAGCCTTATGGAGATCACCGGCAAAATCCGCTCCATGGGTGCCGGTCAGTGGCTGGCTGTGTAGCTAGCCCATAGCGTCATTCCGGACCGGAAATCTATGCTCAGGATCCGGAATCTAGAAATTCTGAGACAGTTCAGGATGACAAACTATTGACTTTTTAACGCTTATATGGTACGCTGTACAAGATTCGCGCCATCAAACCAACTACTCAAAGAAAGAGAGACCGCGAATGGACACAGAAAGTGAAGCAAAGCTTCAGGTCCCGGGCCCGTTCTGGCGCCTGCTGAGCGAAACCAAGCCCGGCCTTCACTCTGGGCGGCCATGGATCTACCAAGACCCTGAGCGTCAGACGGCGCGGCTCAACGACAAGGTCAAGGCCTTGCGCGACGAACTGGCCGACATCGAAGGCTTCAGTCTCGCCCAGGTACAACTGGACTGGTTCGAGGTTCGAGTCCAGCACGAGGACCCCGAGGTCGTACTCCAGGCCGGCACGGACTGCCTACCAATCGCTAAGCGCTACGCCGACTTCCTGAACGCCGTGGTCTACGTCGAAGCCTTCGCCGAGATCGACGAGCTGTTCAGCGCCGAGGACAACCCAAGCGTGCCGGACAGCTCCCTCAGGGTCGTCCATCGTCGGCTACACCACAACTGCATCGGCAGCATCGATCAGTTGCGAGCTCACACCTCCGAGGACATGCTGAACCTTGGCTTCCTCAACGAAGACATCGACACCATCGTCTACGTCTTGGGGGGCCGAGGCCTCAAGCTAGCCGGCGAGTAGCCAGCACGCGACACCGTGCCGCACCAACATACGCCCCACGACCTGCGGACATCCCGCCCCGTTGTGGGGTGTTCGCATTTTAGGCCATTAATTTGACAAAAATATACACATTCATATATAGTGCTGTATCGCCGCACATCAATTTGCTGTAAAACGAATTCCATCCTGTTATTACAGCAGCATCGTATGCGGGACAGGCTTGTATGCCCTCAAGTGCTTGCATAATTTTTAATTAACCATTAGCATTATCGAATAGTATGCCAAAAAACGTTGTAATAGTAGAGAGTCCCGCCAAAGCCAAAACCATCGAGAAGTACCTAGGTAAAGATTACCAGGTGCTTTCGAGCTACGGCCACATACGCGATCTGCCCAAAAGTGGGTTAGAGATCGATGTCGAAAAAGATTTCGAGCCAACCTATGTGGTGCCAGAAGATAAAGCCGAGGTGGTAGCCAAACTTAAAAAGGCTATTGATAAAAACACTACCGCCTGGCTGGCCACCGACGAAGACCGCGAAGGTGAGGCTATAGCTTGGCATTTGTGCAAAGCCTTGGGCTTGAGCGAAAAGACCACCAAACGGATTGTATTTCATGAAATTACTAAACCAGCTATTGAAGAGGCCATAAAAAACCCCCGCAAGGTTGATCTACACCTGGTAGACGCACAGCAGGCCCGTAGAGTATTAGATAGACTGGTAGGTTACGAGCTCAGCCCCGTACTGTGGAAGAAGATCCGACCGGGCTTAAGCGCCGGTAGAGTGCAATCGGTCGCGGTGCGCTTAATAGTCGAGCGCGAACGCGAGATCGAGAAGTTCGAGAGCAAGGACTTTTTTAAGGTTACAGCTGAGTTCGATCTAGGTAAAGATGGCGTGCTGCAAGCCGAACTCAGCGAAAAGCTGCCAGATGAAAAGGCTACTCAAAAGTTTCTGGAGTCGGTAAAAGATGCCAGCTGGAAGATATCTGGACTCGAGCAAAAGCCTGGTAAAAAATCACCCAGCGCGCCATTTACCACCTCAACGTTGCAGCAAACTGCCAGCACCCGCCTAGGCTTTTCGGTGCGCCAAACCATGACCTTAGCGCAGCGATTGTATGAGGCTGGCCACATTACCTACATGCGTACCGACTCGGTCAATCTTTCGGCTATTGCGGTTAAGCAGGCTGCCGGTTATATAGAAAAGAAATATGGCAAGGATTACGTAGAGCAGCGGGCTTTCAAAACTAAGTCAGCTGGCGCTCAAGAAGCCCACGAGGCCATTCGCCCAACCGATATGAGCTTAGAGACGGCTGGAGCTGATGAGCGCCAAACCAAGCTATACAAGCTTATCCGGGCTCGAGCCCTAGCTACTCAGATGGCCGATGCCAAGCTGGAACGCACTATTGTAACTATCACTACCGACAAAACCGATAAAAGCTTTGTGGCCAAAGGGGAGATCGTGCTGTTTGATGGTTTTCTGAAAGTTTATGGCGATAAAAAAGAAGATAAATTACTACCGCCACTCAAAGAAGGCGCAACCCTAAAACTAATAAGGATTGTGGGGCGCCAGAGCTTTGAACGGCCAGCCGCTCGCTATACCGAAGCTAGCCTGGTTAAAAAACTCGAGGAGGAGGGCATAGGCCGACCTAGCACCTATGCACCAACCATCTCAACCATTCAAGCTCGTGAATACGTGCTAAAGGGCGAAATAGAGGGTAAAATTCGCGAGGTAGTGGAACTGGAGCTCAAGGCCAAGAATATAAACCGAACACAAGTCGAAGAAACTTATGGTGCCGACAAAAATAAGTTGGTGCCAACAGATACCGGGTTGGTAGTAACCGACTTTTTGGTTAAATTTTTCCCAGAAGTTGTCGATTATGGCTTTACCGCCAAGGTCGAGAAGGAGTTCGACGAAATTGCCACAGGCCAAGAACAGTGGAACAAGATGATCGCGGACTTTTATAAGCCGTTTCACAAATTAATCAAGCAATCTGAAGATATCAGCCGACACGAGGCCAACCAGGGTCGAAAGCTTGGCAATGACCCCAAAACTGGCAAGCCAGTAATTGCCAGAATGGGCCGCTATGGCGCCATGATCCAGATAGGCCAAGCCGAAGACGACGAAAAGCCTAAGTTTGCGCCAATGCCAGAAGGTAAAAAAATCGACGAGGTAAGCCTAAAAGAAGCCTTAGAAATGTTTAAGTTGCCCAGAAAAGTCGGTGCAACTGCCAAGGGCGAAGAGATTACTGCCAATATTGGCCGTTTTGGACCCTACGTAAAGGTTGGTGAGATGTTTGTGTCGATTAAAGGTGAAGATCCGTTTCAAATAGATGAGACTACGGCCCGCAAGCTTATTGCCGCCAAGCAAAAACAGGAGCGCGAGCGAATTATCCAGGATTTCGCTGACGAAGGCTTGCAGGTGTTGAACGGCCGTTATGGGCCATATGTAACCGATAGCAATACCAATGCCAAGGTACCAAAAGACAAAGACCCTAAAAAACTTAGCCTTAAGGAATGCCAAAAACTGGTTGCCGAAGCCAAGACCAAACCTAAACGATTTGGAAAAAAGTAAAAACATTATAAAAATCATTGACCAAAAGCGCTTTAGATGTTATAATCTTAACTGTCTTAAGTTTTTGTCTGCTACAAGTTTTGGCCGACATTCATAATTTAGAGTGATACAACTATGAACAATCGTATTCAGCCCGAACAGCTTAACGCCTTAATTGAACAGTCACTTAAAGCACTCAAGAAGGATCGCGATCGAGAGATTTTGCGGCGTCGGTTTGGTATTACTGGCGGTCGAATTCAAACTCTTGAAGAAATTGGTCAGGATCTGGGTATTACTCGTGAGCGCGTCCGCCAGATAGAGAAGGCTGCTCTCATGCGAATTCGCGAGCAGGGTCAGCATGATCACGAGCTAACAGCCCGGCTCCAACAGATTATGGCTAACTACGGTGGCATAATCAGTTTTGACGTCTTACTAAACCAACTCCAAGCTGCCAGTGGATCAGCCCCACGTGTCAGTTTCTTAATCCGTTTGAACCCGGGGTTTTACTTTGTTGACAAAACTGATCATCATATTCATCTGGTGCTCGACGCCTCAATCTATTCAGAACGTGACTTGGCAAAGCTGTATAGTCAATTAGTAGATGTCGTAACCGATCTAGGTAAGCCAGTTAAGTTCGACAAGGTGATGGCTCGAATTGATGGCCCACATAAATCTGAAGCTATGCAGCAATTAGCTTTAACAGCTCACAACATTTCCAACCTAGATGACCTGTGGGGCCTGAGCCAGTGGCCCGAGGTAAATCCTCGTAGTATCCGCGACAAGATATATCTGGTGCTCAAAAAGGCCAGTCGACCTATGCACTTCACCGAGATCGCTCATTCTATCGGCAAGCTCAAGGCCAACCCTAAATCTGTTACAACCCAGGCTGTACACAACGAGCTAATTAAAGATAGCCGATTCGTACTGATTGGTCGAGGCATTTATGCGCTCTCAGAGTGGGGCTACAAAGCCGGCACTGTTGCTGATATCATAGAAGAGGTATTGAAGGCTGAGTCGCCATTACCAAAAGACCAAATCATTGAGCGGGTTTTGGCCCGTCGCCAGGTTAAGCCCAGCACCATTGTGCTCAACCTGCAGGAAAAACCGCAGTTCGAGCGTGTCGGTAAGGGCATTTACGGTCTCAAAAAATCAGCTTAAAGCTTAATAGCTATAGGCTGCTAGGGGGCCGTTTGATCACCCAAAATTCTTATGTCAGCCATTACAACCATCATCTCTAATATTTTCGGTGTAATTGGCGCCGTCTTATTTACATACTGGGGCTGGACTCTGATAGCAGCCTTCCTGATGTATTTGATTTGGCGCAATAATCGCAAAGCCGAAAACATTATCAATACCGAGCACGTTGTGCTGCAGATAATAGTGCCGAAAAACAACGAGAAAAAGGAACTCTCGGCCGAGCAAATGTTTGCTAGTTTGCACGGCATATTGCGCCCCTCTGCCGAGATTAACAAAGAGAACACCATCCAAGACCACATTAGCTTTGAGTTTGCCAGCCAAGGCAATATGATTCACTTCTATGTTTGGGTGCCCAAACAGCTGAAGGATTATGTCGAGAGCCAAATCTACGCTCAATACCCAACCGTTCAAATCTTTACTATGGACGCCGACTACTCGCGAGCCGACGTGAGAGAACGAACTGCCTATACCACAGAGGCTGTACTTACCAAAGACGACATTTTTCCAATTCGCACCTTTCTAACCTTCGAGGTAGATCCACTGGCCGGCCTAACAACCGTCTTGGCCTCCTTGAGTGAAACCGAAGAAATGTGGGTCCAGTTCTTGCTAAAGCCAATTGATGACGGCTGGCACGCTCGCTCAATTGCCTATGTCGACGAGATACGCAATGGCAAGGCAGCTAAGTTTTTTGATAACTGGCAACAAAAGGCCTTGAGTGCACCATTTGCATTTGTAGGCGCACTATTTAACGCTGCCTTCAAACCGCCAGCCGAGAGCAAAAAGGAAGAGAAAAAAGACAAAAAAGAGCTTAGCCCTGGCCAGACTACCATTAATACGGCTGTTGAAACCAAGGCTCAAAAATTAGGCTATGGTGTGAAGATCCGTATCTGCTATCTAGGCGATAATGATGCTGCTGCCAAATCACGTATGCAGGCTTTAATTGGCGGTTTTAAACAGTTTAACACCATAAACCTAAATGGCTTTACCAACAATGGCATACGGGCCGGGGAGGATGGTCTTAAAGCCTACCAAGCTAGGCTATTTGAGGGCAGTGGTTATGTCTTAAACATCGAGGAGCTAGCCAGCCTGTACCACTTACCACATGTTTCAGTTGAGACACCAGGCGTAGTCTATACATCCACCAAGGTGGGGGAGCCGCCTGCTAATCTGCCAACCCTACAAAACACTAGTGCCGACAATCTAAGCCTAATAGGTAGCACCACGTTTCGTCAGGCTCACGTTAAGTTTGGCATCAAGCGTGACGATCGTAAGCGCCACCTCTACATAGTTGGTAAATCGGGCGTGGGCAAGTCTTATTTGCTAGAATTGCTAACCTTGTCGGATTTATATCAAAATCAGGGCTTTGCGGTCGTCGACCCGCACGGTGATTTTGCTCAGAACATTATGAAGTTTATACCCGAAAGCCGGATTGGCGATGTAGTTTACTTTAATCCAGCTGACACCGAATTCCCGATCGGGTTTAACCCGATGGAGGTACACGACGAAAACAAGCGCAACAGTGTGGCCAGCGAAATAGTGGGTGTACTCAAAAAAATGTTTGGTGACAGCTGGGGCCCGAGGCTCGAGCACATTTTGCGCTTTACGCTGTTGGCGCTACTAGAATCGCCCGACTCCACCATGCTCGGTATAACCCGCATGCTGACCGATAAAGCTTATCGCAAACAGGTGGTTGACAACGTGAAGGATCCAGTGGTTAAGGCCTTTTGGGTCAATGAATTTGCTAGCTGGAACGACAAGTTCGCCTCGGAGGCAGTTGCACCGGTGCTAAACAAGGTTGGTGCCTTTACCGCCAACCCGCTGGTGCGTAACGTGCTTGGTCAGAGCAGCTCAAGTTTTAATATACGAAAAATGATGGACGAAGGTAAGATACTGGTGGTCGATTTAAGCCGCGGTAAAATTGGTGAGGACAATGCGGGAATATTGGGCGCCTTGATGATCACCAAAATCCAGCTTGAGGCTATGAGTCGGGCTGACATTGCCGATATTGAAGAGCGCCGACCATTCTATTTATATGTCGATGAGTTCCAGAACTTTGCCACCGAGAGTTTTGCTGTAATTCTGTCTGAAGCCCGCAAATATGGGCTGTATTTAACCATGGCCAACCAGTACATTGCTCAAATGCCCGATGAGGTCAAAGATGCCGTGTTTGGCAACGTTGGCAGTATGATAACCTTCAGAGTCGGAGCCGACGACGCCACTTATTTGGCTAAATACTTTGAGCCAGTCTTTGAACCAGCCGATCTGGTAAATTTGGGCATTCAGAACGTCTATGTAACCATGAGTATCGACGGCGAAACTTCGCTACCATTTAGTGCCCGAACCCTTAATGGCCCCAAGCCGCCACACGACTTTACCCGGACCATTATTGAGCAGTCCAGGGCGCATTATAGTAAATCTAAAGCTGAGGTTGAGACCGATATCGCCAAGTGGAGTGGTTTTGGCAAAAAAGACGAGACCGAAAGCCGGGGGAGCGAAAACTCCGAAAAGCCTAAGCAGCCTCAAATCCCCGTCTATGAACACAAACCGAACTTAGCCGGGATTGAGCCTAAGAAATATAGCGAGCAGCTAAAATCCCGAAGAGAGCACGGCGGATCTGGTTCTAGTTCACGTTCGCGCAAGCGCCGTAGCAAGAGTAACAGATAGGTCTTGGCTGGTGGCTAGCTAGCCATATAAAAAGCAGCTGCGCCGTGGTAATTAGTTGTTATAAATAAATCTCACAGGCGATGATCTAAGGTATGTTAGTATATAGCTACTTGCAGCGAAGAAATGTGGCCGTGCTGCCGCAATCCGTACCTCAAAAGATGCTGGTTAATACGCCTACAAGTACTAATGTCATATGTCGCACAATATACCTTTTGCGTCATGCATCTATGACTATTGAGTATAAGCGTAATTTAACGATTTTTATATTTTTTGGCTATTTCTTAACTTTTTAATAGTGTAAACGCGAAATCTATACGTAAAAGTACAGCCACTTCTGGGCAATCATAGGCGTGAGTTAAGGGTGAATAGAAACCGAACATAGAACAGAAGACCAAATTCTACCTGCAAGTAATATTATTGTGAAACTAGTCGTGAAATGATATCTTGCTCAAAGCTAAATAGCTTAGCTGAAGCGCCAATTAATAACTGCTTTTCGCCTGCTTCGACTCTTCTCGGCCTTTAAGCACTACTTTATTTGACTTTGTACTATTCTATTTTTTGTGACCCGACCGTAAAAATCTGCTACCTTCTAGACTTCTGGAATTTCCTGGCTAACTTAGCTTTGTCATATGAACAAAAAACGAATGCTATTTATAAAAGGCTTTGCCCGGTACTCTCAAATCTACATATTCAGTAATTTTCTTATTTTGCTTTTTAAGGGCATCGAGAGTCGATTTTAGGTCATTGAGCTGATCGTCTGAACTCCTGGTAGTATCGAGTCGTATGCTATAACCAGAGTTGGTAGCCACGACTATCTCAGAGGTCGTCTCGCCGACATTCAACTGTGCTAGTTTAATACCAAGGCTCGGCAGCTTTGTCTGCAAGTCTTTCACGAAACTTACAAACGATGCTGGCACTATAGGCTGACCCAGCCGAACTGGCAGATTCGAGGTATCGATCACAGTGATTAGATTGTTAATATTATTTGTGGTTTGACTGTAGGCATAGCCGTCGTTACTAACGACATAGGCTTTGGTGGCGCTACGCCAAAGCAGCGCCGGGTCTTGCTCGCGAATGATCACCACGATCCCATTTGGCAGGCTGCGATCCACCCGAACACTAGCCACCTGCTGATTTTGGCTCTTTATTAAGTCGCTTATTTGGGTCGTATTGAGGAATATAATATTACGGCTTAGCGGTGTCTCGCTCAGTGCCTGTTCTACGGCTTTTTGAACTTCCCCTGCCACCACTACGCTGTTTCCCCTAATAGTTATTTTGCGAATCTGAAACAGTGGTGAAATGATAACCACATAGGCAGCACCTAGAAATAAAAGAATGTAAATCAGTGGCCGAACAAAAGCCGAAACACGCCATTGGCGCTTAGTTTTTGGCGTTTCATAATGTGGCTGATAAACCACGCGCCGAGTCCGGCCGAGTCGTCGAGTATCTTTGGACACTTAGTTTTCTACTCCAGTTTTTGTTGCGCATTTATGCAGAATCGTAGCGACATGTTCTGAAGCATAGGCTTTGTAGAACTTGTGAAATGTTTTTATCAAGTAGTTTGTTGCTTCGGGGTGCTCGAGTATCTGATCAATTTCTGAGCGCAACCGAAGCTCGGTTAGATCGGCTTGTTCTAGCAGGCGGATAGCTCCAAACCTGGCCAATATACGTGCATTAGATGGCTGATCTGCTGAACTTGGTAGTGGTATTATGATAGCTGGGCGGCCAACTGCTGCAACCTCGGTTAGTGTTGACATGCTGCCTCTTGCAACAACTACCTCTGCTCTTTGGTAAGCCAGCCCCATTTCTGATTGCAAAAAACCAAATGGTAGATAGCTAGTTTTGAGCCCGGCCGGCAGTTTGTGATGCATAAAGCGGGCTCGCTCAATATCGCGCTCACCCGTTAGATGAATAATGTTGTAATGTTTACAAAGGTTTTCTAGCGATGAAAATATTACCTGGTTGATAGCTTGGGCGCCTTGTGAAGACCCGGTAATCAAAACTACTGGTTTATTTTTGTCGAACGGGAAAAATTTTTCTGCAGCTGCGGGCGAGGCGCTTAATATTGAACCACGTATTGGATTGCCGGTGTAGATCAGTTTAGATCGATCAACTCTGTCTGGTAGCTGGTAGGTTTCGACCGGAAAACTTACGGCTATTTTTGTGGCCTTGGTAGCCAAAACTTGATTGGCTTTGCCGAAAATCGAATCTGATTCATGAATAACCAGTGGATAGCCCAGTTTGGCGGCCGCCAAACCGACTGGTAACCCAACATAGCCGCCCTTGGTGAATACCACATCGGGCTTAAAGCCATTCAATATTTTGCGAGCTTGCCGAATTCCACGCACCACTCGAGTGGCATCTTTAATATTTTGACTAGTTGTTTTAATATCTAAAACCTCTCGCACCAACCCCCGACCATAGCGCCGAAACTTACCCGACGGAATAGCAACATATTCAAAGCCACTGCTTTGTAGAATCTTCTTCTCGAGCTCATTGCCCGAACCAACGAATAATACTTTGAGATTAGGTTCGAGTTTTTGCAGTTGCTCGAGAACCGCCAAAATCGGCGCGATATGTCCGCCTGTCCCCCCGCCCGACACTACGATCTTCACTTCGAACCTCCTTGTGAGTAAATTTAGAAATATTTTGCAAGATTCCAATGCCGATCAACAAGGCAATTAAGCTAGTGCCGCCATAGCTTACAAATGGTAAAGTAATGCCCGTTAGCGGAATCAAACCAATCATTGCGCTCACGTTAAATACGGCCTGAAAACCAATCCAGGCAGTAATGCCCACGGCTACCAGCTTAGCAAAGTTGTCGGGCGCAGATCGACTCACGCGATAGCCCCTATACAATAGCCCACCATACAAAGACACAACCACCAGACAGCCTAACAAGCCGAATTCTTCGCCAATGATTGCAAAAATTGAATCGTTAGTCGACTCAGGCAAATAACCATAAGCTTGTAAGCTTTTACCCAAGCCCCGGCCAAAAATTCCGCCAGAACCTAGGGCTATAAGAGCCTGGTTGATATGATAGGCCGAGCCCGAGGTATCGTTGGCTTGGTTTAAAAAGGTTAAAAATCGGCTTAAACGATATGGAAAGAACACTATGAGCAGCCCGCTCAAGCTTGTCAAAATGCCAACACCAGCCGCAAAAATCGGCAGCCTAACGCCCGACACGAAGTATATGCTTAAACATGCCGCCACTATCACCATGGCGCTGCCCATGTCTTTTTGCAGCAAAACCACCAAAAAGGCTGTTAGGCTAATAATAACCAAAAATGGCACTAACCCCTCAAATAAGCTGCTCAAATGACCACGATTCTTTTCGACCCAAGCCGCCATATATAGTACTATGCCGAGCTTAAAAAACTCTACCGGTTGAAAGTTGAGCGGCCCAAAACGCACCCAGCGTGATGCCCCATTTACCTGAACACCGATACCTGGTATTAGCACCAGAAACATTAGGACGGCTGAACCATAAAAAATATAAGCGGCGTATTTTTGCCAAACACTATAGTGAACCTTGCTAGCTGAATACCAAAGCAAAATACCGATAGCAAAGGTTACCAGCTGAGTATAAAACAGGCTGTTGGTGTCGTTGCTGCCACCAGTCTGTTTTAGAATTGCGATCCAGCCCGTAGAGTAAATCATAACCATGCCAATGGCAATTAAGCACAAAACCAGCACACTTATTACATAGTCGGGCCGGTGAGCTAGCTGAACCGGCGAGCGGCTGTGGTGGCTAGCACTGATCGGCCGCTTGCTAAACATAGTGTCAAATTTAGCCACGCGCAATTAAGCCTATTACTAGCCCAAGCGACGCCAAAACTGCACCAACAATCCAAAGCCGCATAGTGACTTTTGTTTCTGGCCAGCCTAGAGCTTCCAGATGATGATGAATCGGCGCAGAGCGAAAGATTTTACGCCTAAATAACTTCTTGGAAGAAATTTGTAATAAACTCGAGCCAGCCTCGAGCACGAATACACCACCTATTATAGGCAATACAAAGACTGAGTTGGTCAGCATAGCCACAATGCCAAGCGCTGTGCCAAGTGCAAAGGAGCCAACATCGCCCATCATAAAGCGGGCCGGAAAGATATTAAACCAGGTGTATGCCAACACAGCACCAACAGTTGCCAAGCAAAAACCAGCTATGCCTATATTGCCCTGAACGAAGGCAATCCCGCCATAAGCCAAGAATGCCAGCGACAGAAGGCCTCCCGAAAGGCCATCGAGCCCATCGGTAATATTAACGGCGTTTGAGGTTGCTACTATCACCACAATAAATAGCGGAATATATAGCCAGCCGATGTCGAAATTGCCAACAGCGGGTACATGAATATGGCTAAAGCCGAGCTTAAAGAAGAAATATAACGCACCTACAGCGGCTACCCCCAAGATCAACAAAAACTTAATTACCGAACGCAAGCCGGCCACCCCACCACCACGGCCGCGAATGTTGATAATGTCGTCGAGCAAACCCACGCTGCCGGCTGCTACCAACCCAAACACCAGCAAGTAGGTTTGAGACCGGCTCCAGTTGAGGGTTACTGTCACCAAGGTGATAGCTAAAACCATTATGATGCCAGCCATGGTTGGAAATGGCTTTTTGTGCTTGGCAGCATGCAGGGCGTGAAAAACCGGAGCTTTCTCACCAGTTACGGCCGTTTCGCGGATCTGCTTCCAGAGTTTGTACTTATAAGCAAAGTGAGTGTAAAGCGGTGTAAATGCCATAGCAACTACAAAAGCCACGAAGGCTTGGGTGAGTACAAATGTTAGGCTGCTTATAGCTAGGGCTTTATCAAACATATCTTTCCTTATTTTAACAAAAAACTTACTTTAATTCGCCCTTGGCGGGATGTTGTAATAATCAAACAGGGTGCGCTCGATAGCCGCAAAGGCCGGCACAGCTGTGGTTTCGGCAAATCCCGAAACTTTCGGGTAATCGATTCTAACCAACATTACGAACTTAGGATCATCAACCGGCGCAAAACCTACAAAGCTGCCGATGTTTTTGCTTTCTTCGTAGCCACTGCCATCGGCTTTTGGCACCTGAGCCGTCCCTGTTTTACCGGCTATACTGTAGCCGGTCGTGCGAGCCATCCAGCCTGAACCGTTTTGCACCACTCGGGTCATCATTTGGGCTACCTGGGCTGCTGTTTGAGGACTAACGACGTTACTGTCGATCAGCTTAGGTTGAGTCTTCTTGATAGTGCCGTTGGGCGCGATTGATTCGGCAATTATCTGCGGCTGGTAGAGCTTGCCACCATTTGCAATCGCGGCTGCCGCTGTAATCATCTGAATGCTGGTGACCGAAATACCCTGCCCGAAGGCCATGTTAGCATAATCAATATCGGCGCTTTTTTCGGGTCGCTTAATTGGTGAGTTAGCCTCGTCGGCAAGCTCTATGCCAGTGCGTTCACCAAAGCCGAACTTTTTAAAGTATTCGGCTAATGTTTGTTTAGCCTTTAAGGTTATCTTATCGGGATCGCCGCCGAGCTGGCGCAATACAAACACCACACCAGTATTAAGTGAGCGCTGGATTACATCGGCCATAGTCTGAACACCAAACTTACCATTTTCGGCATTGCGTATCACCTTGTCGCCGAGCTTAACTTCGCCCGTGTCATTGTATGTCGTGTCTGGCTTAACCTTGCCGGTATTGATCCCGGCCGACATGGTGAATATCTTAAACCCCGAACCAGGTTCGTAGAGACTGGTTATGGCCGTGTTTACAAAGGTCTTATAGTCACCGACAGTGCTAAAGTTATTGGGGTCGTAGTCGGGGTAGCTTACCATGGCTTTAATAGCGCCAGTCTTAGGATCCATAACTATAATGCTACCCGATTCAGCCCTGTTATCGGTGACCGCTTTGACTAAAGCATCGCGAGCCACATTTTGAATATTGCGGTCAAGGGTTAGTACATAGCTGGTACCATCAATCGGCTGGACAGCAGTGTTTTCAGTGCTGGAAATTGGTACCCCCAAGCTGTCAGTTACGGCCTTAAGCTGCCCAACTTGACCACTTAAGTCCTCGTTGATATATTGCTCCAACCCATATTGACCCTCGCCATCGGCATTAACATAACCAAGTACATGCGAAAACAGGTTGGCTTCAGGGTAATAGCGGTAAGCCTTGGTAGCCAATATTACGCCGGCTATATTCAGGTCTCGAATTTTACTGGCATCAGAATCTGAAACCCTCTGCTTAACTTCAACATAACGACTATCTGCATTGCGAATTTTAGCGTATATGTCGTTGCTATTTAGGCCCAGTATGGGGGCTAATTTACTGGCCACTTCACCAGCGTCTTTAACAAATTTGGGGTCAACCGCTACAACTTGTAAACGTTGATTGAGCGCCACTGGGTATAAGCCATTGCTATCTCGTACAAATATTTCTCCCCGGTTGGTTGGGATTTCGAACTTGCGCGATTGTTGCTGATTGGCTTGGGTTAAATATTTGCGATTTAGAAAAGCCTGTATGTAAATTAGCTTACCAATAATTAGCAGACCCAATAATACAAACAAAGCCGCCAGCACTATTATGCGGCGGTTTGTTTGGACGGAGACGCTAACGCTCAACGCCCCCTCGCTCCCTAACGACTAGTGTCGGCGAAGCTAACAGCCTTGGTATCGGTTGGTGTGAGCTTGCTGGCCACGGCCGAAGCCTTAGCTTCGGAAATTGACTGCAATCTCGCGGCTTGGATTTGTAAGTTTTCTTTTTCACCCTGCAATTGTTGCTGCTTCTGAGTTAAGTTCGAAATCCGATAATTAAAAGTCGACGTCTTGGTTACCTGATTTAGATATAGTAGCGCCAAAACAATGATAAGTCCAATTAGAAGAAGCGTGGTAGTTACTGGTCCAGACTGTAATTGGGTACTGGTGCGGGTTAGATTTTGATTGCGCCTAAGCGTTGCTGTTGCTGTGCTCACTTGGTTCTCCTTTTTTGTTTTTTAAAATTTTGTGTTTGTTTTTATTTTTGGCTGTTGTGATTCAGGTCTGTTGCGTCTAATCTTTCGGTCTTTCTTTAATGACAATCTCAAGTTTTAAGTCCTGTCATACTCTTCTCTTCCCTATCGTCTAGCGTTTAATTCTTAACTAAGAGTTACTTTACGCGCACTTTGACTTTGCGTGCGTGTGGGGTGCGGTTTTTGATGACTAAGGTCATATGCCCTCCTTTTGTTTTTGTTTAATTAATCTTTTCGACGGCTCGCAACTTGCCAGAGCGAGCTCGTGGGTTCAAATCATATTCATTGACCACTATTGGCTTCTTGGTAACCAGCTTAAACTGGGGTTTTGATGCAACTTGTCCGAATTGATCCTGGGTTGGTGTGCTTAGAATTTTAAAAGTTTGTTTTACTAGCCTATCTTCTAGGCTATGAAAACTTACGATCGCAATTCTACCACCGGGTGCTAATTTGGCCGGGAAGTTCTGCAAAAAACTTTCTAAAGCGCCGATTTCGTCGTTTACGGCTATTCGCAAGGCCTGAAAGGTTCGGGTGGCTGAATCGATCTTGCCCTTCGGCATTACCGCATGAACAATGTCGGCTAGCTGTAGAGTAGTCTCAATTGGTGCTTCGGTCCGTGCCTCGACAACTGCCTTGGCAATTTGTCGTGATCGGCGCTCCTCGCCATAGCAATAAATCAGATCAGCTAGTTCCCTTTCGCGATAAGTGTTTACAATCTCGGCTGCGGTTAAGCTTTGTTGAGTGTCCATTCTCATATCGAGCGGGCCGTCTTGCCGAAAGCTAAAGCCGCGCCGCGGCGTATCGAGCTGAGGCGAACTTACGCCCAGATCAACTAGCATTATATCGACGGTTGGCAGATCGTTCACCCAATCTAGATCGCCAAAGTTGGCTTGCTTGATCACCACATTCTGATGGTCTTTAAGCTGCTGCGCCAAGTGCTGGATTGCGGCCGGGTCTTGATCGAACAGATAGCCAAAGCCATGTTTGCCAACGGCTTTTAGTAGCTTGGTGCTGTGCCCACCATATCCAGCCGTAAAATCTGCAAATCTGTTACCTGCTTTTGGCTTCAAAACTTCTAAGACTTCACCTAATAACACCGGTATGTGTTGCATCTTTTTCATGTCAAGGTTACCTATTTAGCAGCCAGTTGTTGGTTTTTGTGTTTGTTTTTTGGTAATTTAAAGCGCTAGAGCCAAAAAGTCCGATTGGCACTAGCATTTTGTGGCAAGGACTTGTAAATAAGTCCTTATAGAGTTTGTGAGGTGGAGTTTTGTGTTTGGTCATAGGTTCTAGGAGTATTTTATATCAAGCGTCACCCTCCGTGGAACGCTCACTGACTGCCAAATAGCTAACTTTGATTTTTGGTTTTGAATTTTTGTTTTGGTTTTGAAAGTACTGTTTTAAGCTTTTGCCTAAAACCTCATCAACTAGACTTGAGCGGCGGTTTCGGCGGCTGTTAAGCGCCAGTAGTTGCCAACTCGCACGGCTACAACATCGCGAGCGATGCCTGCGTAGGCCAGTTGATGAGCTTCTAGGGTGATTCTCCCTTGCTTTTGATCCATTACCGGTTCGGACTTGCCCATTCGGAAGCGAACGTTCAGATCAGCTGTGCGCTCATCTAATATGTCGCCTTTTAAGGCATTTTCCATTTCGGTGTTCCAGACCCGTTCAGAGTAAAGGTGCAGGTATTTTCCAAATCCCCGGGTAACTACAATTTTCTCGCCTAGCTCTAGGCGAATTTCTTTGGGGATGGTCAACCTATTTTTGTCGTCAAGTTTGCGTTCGAAGTAGTCCATCTGTTGCTGTGTTTTCCTTACCCACTGTTACCCACTACATCCAGTATACTACCCGCACTTACCCACTGTAAACCCTTTTTCACTACTTTTTTAGTATTTTCTTATGCTTACTTTTGCTTTAATATAAGCATAATATCTATTTACCGGACAAAACACGAATGCATTTTATTTATTCAACACCCCATCATTCCCCTGTAGGCGAAGATCTAGCTAATATCGTTCTGGATCTCCGACATCGAATACTTCGTATCGATTCGAGGATGACGACAAACTAGTGTTCACGTATACTTAGAATGTATGAAGACGATCGTATCGGGCGAATACGTACGTAGCAGCTTCTTCGGATTCGAAGATAGCTTGGTAAGCACAACCGGGGTGCTGGCTGGCATGGCTGTTGGTACGTCAGATAAGGCAGCCTTGCTTTTGAGCGCCGTCGTAGTAATAGCTGTCCAGAGTATTTCGGGAAGTGCCAGCGAGTTTATTAGCGCCCAAATTGACGACGATATTGAACACTCCAAACATCCGGCCAACCCCTACCTAAGCGCCCTAGTAATCGCTATAGCATATGTTGTGGCTGGTTTTTTGCCACTGCTGCCCTATCTTTTTTTGCCGCATCCGCACGCTATTTATGCCAGTGTTGGCCTGGCGCTTGTTGCCCTTGCCTTGCTTGGCGTTTACAAAGGCGTGATTACCCACAAGAGTGCCCTGCGCGCTAGCCTAGAGGTTATAGTTATTGGTGGACTTTCGGCCGCAGTGGGCATCATCGCCGGGATAGTATTTAAGGTATAGCTATGAGCGAGATTAAAGATTCCTACAATGATGTGTTCAAACATAAAAAGCGAATTTTGGTTGTAGCCGCCCACCCCGATGATAACGAGGTTATTTGTGGTGGTTTGGTAGCTAGATTAACCACTGACGGTAAAAAAGTCCGCTTAGTGGTTACAACCAATGGCGAGAAAGGCGTTGGCGCCTCTAAAACCGATCCCACAGCTTTTGGCGAAGGCCGCAAGCAAGAACAGCAAAAAGCTGCCGCCGTGCTAGGAATTCCTGTGGGCGAAAACTTTAATTTGGATGTACCCGATGGCGAATTCGAGAATAGCCTAAATAACATCGAGAAAATTGCTTGGCATATACGCGAATTTAAACCAGATATTGTAATCACCCACAATCCAGACGAGGTTATTAACACTTTCTCGAGCAAAGACGGCGTGCGCTGGGTTAACCATCGCGATCACCGAGACACTGCCCTAGTTACAACCGATGCCATCTACCCCTACTCTCGCGACCGAGCCTTCTTTCCAGACCAACTCCAAAAGCTTGAGCCTCACACCGTTACAGAGGTGCTCTACGCCGACTCATACGAGCACCCTTGTCGGGTTTACTTTGATGTTACAGATTATGTCGATAAAAAGGCCGAGGCTCTCAACTGCTGCCCTAGCGTTATCGAATCTGAACACGTGCAAGAATATGTTGATGAAACTAAGATTGGTGACCGCTACTACGAACAGCTGAGATATTACAGTAGACTGTACTAGCTTTTCCATTCTTTATAAAGAGTGTAGTCAACGTTGCTCTGCCCGCCATCCTCAAAAATAACTGCTCCATTTATAAAAGAGGCCTTGTCAGACAAAAGAAATGTCGCAGTCTCTGCAATCTCTTCGGGTCTGCCAATCCTACCAAGAGGAGTGACTTCTTCAGCAGCTTTCTTAATAACATCGTTCTCAGGCCCCATGTCAGTATCAATCCAGCCTGGCGCGATAGCATTTACGCGTATTCCTTTATAGCCCAGTACATTACCTAGACTTTTGGTCAGGCTGATTAGCCCTGACTTTGCGGCAGAGTAAGCAAAGCCAACAAAAGCACCTGTCGCTGCGTCATTACTAACAATGTTAACTACCGCACTGCCCCATGGCATATTGTGGTTAAGAGCTTCAACCACAATATATGGAGCCGTTAGCATAACCTCTAGTGATCGATCCCATTTATTAAGATCAAATAGTTCCACGCTTTCTTACCCGAACAGTCCGGCACAATTTACAATATAATCAAATTTTTCTGGTTTTAGGCTCTCTAGGGCTTCAAGTAACTCTGTTCGATTGGAAAGATCAACTTTGACGTACTTTATATTATCCTGCTCTTTTGGCTTGGTCGAATTATAAGTGCCAACAACCTCGCAGCCCCCCCCTAATGCTAGTTTATCTATAATGGCCAGCCCAATTCCTTTTGACGCGCCTGTTACAAATGCTCTTTTCATTTAGCCTCCGCAATTACACTAATTTCAATGCTAGCACCGAGTGGCAATGAACTCACACACACGGCTTCGCGGACCGGGTATGGCTCACTAAAGTAGCTTGGATAAACTTCGTTTAGTTCTGGCATGGTCGCCATATCGGTAACATAAATAACAACTTTCGCTACATCGTTCAAACTTGAACCCGCAGCCTTTAGAATTTCTTCGATGTTATTCATAATCTGCTTCATCTTATCGGCCGTTGAGCCTTCAACCAAGGAATTATCAGGCTTAACATGTACCTGGCCAGCTACATAAATAGTACTGCCGCTTATGAGGGCCTGGGACAAAATATGATCAGCTTTTGGCGCCTTGTCGGTTTTAACTTGTTTTTTCACTTGAGTTTGTCCTCGAGATAGCCCTTGAGTTCTTCAATCTTCACGCGCTCTTGTTTCATGCTATCGCGTTCGCGAACGGTTACAGCCTGATCGTCTAGGCTTTCGAAGTCGACGGTTACGCAGTATGGTGTGCCGATCTCATCTTGGCGGCGGTAGCGCTTACCAATGCTTTGAGTTTCGTCGTATTCTACATTATATTCACCAGCGATTGAGCTAAATACTTCTGTAGCAACCTTGTTAAGTTCGGGCTTCTTACTCAGCGGTAGTACGGCAACTTTGACCGGCGCTAGCTCTTTTGGTAGTTTTAATACCACGCGTGCTTCACCTTTTACTTCTTCTTCGGTATAAGCATCTATTAGTGTGGCTAGGAACATTCGGTCCACTCCAACCGAGGTTTCCACAATCCAGGGTATGTATTTTTTGCCCGATTCTTCGTCGAAGTATTGTAGATCACTGCCACTATATTTGCTATGTCGACTAAGGTCCCAATCACCCCGGTTATGAATACCTTCCATTTCTTTAAAGCCAAATGGGAATTTGTATTCAATGTCCCAGGCTGCCTTGGCATAGTGAGCTCGTTCTTTTTCGCCATGCTCTCGAAAACGTAAGTTGTCTTTGGTTAAGAACTTCTGGTGCCAAGCCATGCGTGCTTCTTTCCAGTGCGCAAACACTTCATTGGCCATATCGGGATGCACAAATACTTGCAACTCGGCCTGCTCAAACTCACGTTGCCGGAACAGGAAATCTCCTGGGGTAATCTCGTTACGAAAGGCCTTGCCGATTTGCGCAATGCCGAACGGAATCTTGGCCCGCATAGTTTCGCGCACGCTATTGTAGTCGGTGTAAATCCCCTGGCAGGTTTCACCCCGCAGATACACAATGTTCTTTTCCCCCTCAATTGAACCCATGTGTGCTTCAACCAACAAGTTGAAGGCTTTAGGTTCTGTCCAGTCGATCTTACCGCAATTAGGGCATTTGATGTTTGCTAACAGCTCAACAAGCTCTTCGTTGGTAACATCATCGACCTCGGCCAGCTTGTCGGCTCGGTAACGGTGCTTACAGTTGCGACAATCAACCATAGGATCATTAAAGCGCTCCGTGTGCCCAGAAGCCTCCCAGACTTTGGGGTGTTGAATAATCGCACTGTCTAAACCATAGATGTTTGGGTTTTTGTAGACCATTTCAGTCCACCAAGCTCGCTTGAGATTGTTTTTGAGCTCAACCCCGTATGGGCCAAAGTCGTACATACCAGCCACGCCACCATAGATCTCACTAGCCTGAAACACAAAGCCACGGCGCTTGCAGTAACTTACCAGCTCCTCCATAGTGATTTTGTTTTTCTCTGTGGCCATAATGCTATATTATACCGTACTAAACCTGTAGTTGTCATTCTGAACTTTGTGAGGAATCTCCCAGATCCTTCGCTTCGCTCAGGACAATAAGCAAGCTTATTGTTTTAAGATCGAGCTAGAGCGAAAACTGAGCCCAAAGTGATACTGAAAGTACTTGTCGAGCAGATTCTGGGCCAAGTCCAGTTGCTTCGAGTCCACGCTCACTCGTTTAACCACCGAAAAGTTATGGCTATACACCAGTCGCCACAGCTTAATGACCTCGATTGATATCTCGCCAGCCGGACCAGCGGGCTTGGTGGCCAACACCCGGCCATCGTCGTACGACAGATAGTGTTTTTGGCCCTGTTGAACATCTAGATTGGGCTGGTTGCCCAGGGCCTGCAAAAGTTTAACACAAAAGTAGATTCGTAGCAGCTTGCTATCGTCTCGGCTCGACAACCAGCCAAAACTTTCCTGTAACAACTCAAAAATAGCTTGGTTCTTTTGGTGTTCAACGGCAGTTTTGTCGACCATCTCTAAAAACAGATAGCCCAAGCTGATTTGCTCGAGGTTGCTAAAGTCTAAATCGTAAACCTTTTGAGCTTCGGCGGTGGTTACAATATCGAAAGTTCGACCTCGGTGCAGATGGAGGCGTGTTAGTACAAATGGCTCCAAATGCCCAGCTCGTCGGCTGCCAACTTTGCGCACCCCCTTGGCCATAAGTTTAAGCTTGCCCTGCTGTTGGCTAAAAAAGATTAGTATGCGGTTAGTTTCGGCTTGGTTGTAGCGACGCAGCACAAAACCGGTTGCTAAGAAATCCCTCACTTCGGTTCTTCAAGAATTGCCGTAACCTGGCCGACCAACTCACGAGGCGAAATTTGCGATTTAACATAAAAGCCAACAATACCCAGACTCTGCGACAACTCATGTTTAAGATCGACCTCGGCCGGATGGAGATTAGTTAAAATCACGATCGGCACTTCGTTGTACTGTGGTTGCTTGCGAATTTCTTTGATTAGTTGCAACCCATTCATACCGGGCAACAAAATATCTACCAAGAAGATATCTGGCTTAGCACCTTTTTTGAGATCTAGCAGGCACATTTCGGCATTTTCACAGGTTTGCACCCCGTAGCCCATCATCTCAAACTTTGTCTTGTACATGGTGGCCAATAGGTTGTCGTCTTCGATCAAAAATATGGTTTTTTGGGTTTTAGCACTCATATTGCTATTGTATATCAATTGTAAGCTGAGTGCTAAGGCGTAAGCGCAAATACAGCTTGGCTGGGTTGCCAGCAATGTGCAAGCGGCCGCCACACTTCGATGCTACTTTTTGCAAAAAAAACAATGTTAGTTGGTTAAGATCATCGGAGTAGCGGACCACACTACTTGTTTTTAGTTTGTTCAACCAGCCACGCGGGCCAGCAAATCTTATTACAATATAGCCCGGCCGGCGGCGAAAGTTGAGCTTTGGTTTGCCAAGCGAAAGGCCAGCGATTAGTTCAAAGGATAATTGCATAAGCTCGGGACAGGCAACAACTTCGGGCAATCGGTAACTTCGGGTAAATGAGCACTTTTCGGATATAATGGCAGCCAAGTCAATGCCAGCACAATCTTCGTGCTTTAAGTTTTCGATTATCCTTATAAGCAACTTGGCTTGCTGCAAACACTTAAGCTGAAGCTTCGTGGCTCTCGCTAGCTGCCTATTCAGCTCTCGAGATTGTTTGCCCGAGTCCTCCTCGATTAGCTGAACATAGCCGCCAATTGCCAAATTGGTTTGAGCTAGATTATTCACTATCGCCTTGAGCAAAATAATATCGGCGCTGGCAAATGTTAAATTAAAACTGCTGTTAAACTCACCCACCCCTCTAGACTACTAGAGACTGCCTGTGGCATACAACCATAAGCATCTTTGTTATTGAGTTGCTCTGGTGAAACCCTTTAAACTATGGCCTGCGGCCAGCACTTCTTTGCAGCCAAGAATTATCAAAGCTTCCGACATGTGCTCAAATCTAGAAGCGCCAGCTTGGGCCTCGTTTTCTATCCTGCGGCAGAGACGGTTCGCCGGCTGGCGGATGCTCGGATAGAAGTACTTAGCCTTGCTGGCTTTCTGATTTTCGAATGCCAGTTAAAGAGTTATGGGTTAATTTTGATCTGATCTAGTATCTGCTGATACACGGCCTGGTATTTTTCGTTGTTATCGGTTCGCAAGATATATGTTTTGTCACGTACCGGCAGTAAAACGACAGTACCAGCAACGCTGTTATTGTTGCTTTTATCGATTATACCCGTGTATTTAATACCTTTAATGCCAGAAACGGTTACCTCCTCTGCTGTAATGCCATTGCGCTTATCTTTGACCAGGCTATCGTAATTCTTTTTGACTTGATCATATGTTGTGGTTTGAATATCCATGCGCAGGGCATGCTGAGCAGCCTTGACATCTACCACATCTGGATCGGCCAGTGAACTGAGAGCGCCGTTTGTGCCTGGAGTCAGTGAAAGGCTAAAGTATTTTGGCAGACTTAACTCATAAGCACCATAGGCATCTGGAGCCTTATACACCCGCGTGTCTTTGTTTTGTTGCAAGGCATAATTCTTGTCGTCTTCGGCCTTTTGAGCATCGCGACCTTGAGCCTCCCCTTTTTTGACTGCAGCCTGGATGGTGGCATCGTTTACGCTGGCGCGGGTAGCAAACACCGCCACCAAAATAAGCAAAACAAAGCACACCCCCCCTAGTACCATTGCGACAAGACGCATGCGTTTGTATTTGGCCTGACTGCTTTTTGGCGAATTTACTGACAAATCTGTGTGCTTTTCTGACTCTGGAGCTTCACTATTTGGCAGTGGGGCCGGTGATTCGTTTTGCAAGTTCCCTCCTGATTCCACTCGGTTAATCTTTTTTAAGATTTGGGTCGCCTGGCCTCCAGTCCATGGGGCATAAACCCCCGGTCTGTAGAGCCTTGACTACACGCAGAGTCTCTTCGACGCTACGACCAACGTTGCTATCAGAGAGCACCACATAACGCAGATTGCCATCTGGGTCGATCACAAAGGTGCCACGCTCAGCCTCACCGTTAAGTTCATTCAAAACTTCGTAGTCACGAGCCAGTGTATGTGAGGCATCGGCCAAAACCGAAAACCCAACGTCAGCTAAATCACGCTCAAACCACGCCTTATGGCTGTATACACTATCAGTGCTGGCCGCTAAAACCACAGTGTTGGCTTTTTTGAACTCGGCTTCGTGCTTGGCAAAGCCTTGAATCTCGGTAGGGCACACAAAAGTAAAGTCGCGTGGGTAAAAGAACAGCACCACCCACTTACCCCGATAGTCCTTGAGGCTTATCTCTTTATAATCTTCCTTTAGGCCTTTTTCGTAGGCCGGCTGTGTAAAGTCTGGTGCTGGTTGATTAAGTTTTAACATATTTATTCCTTTCTATTATTGACCGATATGATTGATTGTGGCTCGGGTGTTCACCTCGTCCCAATCAATTAACTTCATAAAGGCCGCTACATAATCCTTGCGAGCTGTTGCGTAGTCCAGAAAATAGGCGTGCTCATAGACATCCATAACTAGTAAGGTTTGAGTGTTCCAAACCCCACCCTGGTTGTGCATGTCGCAAAGGTAGTTTTCGAGTTTTTCAGTATCGTAGTTCCAACCAAGCACCACCCAACCGCGCGAGGCAATACCCATGGCCGAAAATTCAGCCGCCCACTTATCGACGCTACCCCATTGTTTTTCGATTAACTCTTTAACTTTGCCACTACACTGGTTCGGCTTATCTGTCATGTTGTCGAAGTAATACTCGTGCAGTTTTATGCCGTTTAAGGCAAAGCTCTTTTCGAGCTGTAGTTCTCGAATATTAGAATATGTGCCATTGGTACTATCCAAATCAACTGTTTGAAGCTTTTCGACAATCTCATTGTATTTTTTAACATAGCCGGCGTACAGCACATCGTGGTGCTCGCTTAGTTGTTTTTCGCTTAAGCCAGGTAAAGACTTATATTTTAGGGGGGTTGCTTCTAAGCTCATTAGTGCCGATCTCCTTTTTGCTTAACTATTATTGTAATCAATTAGCTACCTTGCAGTCAAAATTTATACAAATGCAGAGTACCCAAATGCCTCGTTTGCTTGGCTTTTTTTAGCTCAAAGGTATTACAAACTAAAGTCGCACCAGACTTTAACTCGCAATCTAACTTGACCTCGAGCTTAGACATAATGCGGGTAATACCAAATATGAATACCATATCGGCCTCTGCCAAATCGGCTTTCCACAGGCTCCGGAACCTAACCTTTACATTTTTGAGCTTACGCAGCCGCCAACTTGAGAGCAACCACAACACTGGATTGATCTCATAGCCAACTGCCGCGAAGCCATTCTCGGCGGCGGTTTTTAACAATCGCCCGTCGCCACTGCCCAAATCAACCACTAAAGCCCTTTTGGGCAGTTTGATGCTTTTAAACAGCCTATCGATCTCGGTTTGAAAAGTTGGCAAATAAGGCGCGCCGCGCCAGAAAACAAAAATCAAGCCAAAACAGGCTATTACCGCCATCAGCACTGCGGCCACAACAGCTACAAGTAAGGCGCTAAATGCTTGCAACATGCTTTTAATTGTAACCTAGTTATCGAGAACATCATAGATCGATGAAGCTCAAGGCAAAACCAAAGCCCGGAAACAAGGCACAGTCAGTCTAGGTTGGGCGAGGGCTGCAGGTTTTAACAAAGAAATTCGTGAGCTATGTGGTTTGCTGTTTAAGCCACTTTCGAACTTCGGGTACAGTCTTAAGCGGCGAAATCTTGGGCCAATGCCTTAATACAGTTAGTTTTGGCCCCACTAGCACAGCCGAACGCACTGTGCCCATAAATTTGCGGCCATACAAATTGCGCTCGCCCCAGGCCTCGTAAGCCTCAATCATTTTTTTATCTGGATCAGCCAATATTGGAAACGGCAGCTTGTGATGCTTCGAAAACTTGGCGTGGCTGGCTACGTCGTCTTTACTTACACCAACCACATTTACACCGTCTTTTTGCAGGAGTTCAAAATTATCTCGCAAGCTGCAAGCTTGGATGGTACAGCCGGGTGTTTCATCTTTGGGGTAGAAGTAAATTAAGGTTATGTTGCCTTTTAGATCGCTCAGCTTGTGGTTTTTACCGTCTTGGTCAGGCAAGTTAAAATCTGGCGCCTTTTTGCCGGCTTCTATGCTCATTTAGTTCCTTTCACGTAAATATTGATCCCAATGGTGATAAAGCTTGGCGGTAGCTATTAAATCTTGGCTGTTGTATTTGGCGATATCTAGGTATTTGCCGGCTCGATAGGCTGGTTCTACATCGGCGCCACTCATGCCATTGCCCTTAGGGCTGTCAATACCAAAGGCTCGGCACCAACGGTGCAGGCTACCCTTGTACATCGCCCCGCCGTAAAAGGTTAGGCTATCAAACAAGTCAACATGTTTAGCGCTACGAATGCCGGTTGAATTATAGCGATTGCTTACCAGATCGCGCGTAGGCCGAATGCCGTTTATGGCTGAGCGGATCATCATATAGGGCACATCGGCGCGGCGGCCAAAAAAGCTTATAAACTCGTCGGTAACTTCGGCCAATGCCCAGAATTTAACCAGCATCTCAGCCTCGCTCATAGGCACGTATTTAAAAGTCTCGTCTTCAGACTCTTCGGCCTTATTGCCATCGGTATCGTAGTAAATAGCACCTTTTTCGGCATCGATGTCGTACACCCCAATTGCTACTATCTTACCTGTTAGGGGGCTAAAAACTAGATTGGTCTTAAGATCTTCTAAAGCTTGCTTGTATTTAGCTGGTTCAAGTTTTTTATCTGGTAGTTTTTTGGCTAGGTCTTTTTGAGTAATCTCATCAAAACTATCAAAGTCCTCACCTGTCATCTCGATATCGAATACTAGTCGTTTTGCTTGCATGCCTTATACTTTATCATTTCGCTCCACCTTTGTCATCTTGAACGCTTCTGTAAACAGAAAAGACGAAAGATCTCCATAGCTATTGACTTTTAATAGCTTTTATGCTAGTATGACACCTATCGTTCCTTGTCAATATTTCCTCATGATTGTGTTGGGTTTTTTGCCAGATAGCTTATCTGATTAGCAAGTCCAACGCAATCAACCACCCTCAAGGAGGAGCCAGATATGCAACTGGATACCCTACTCAAGACCCTTCTGAACTTCGTGGCCGACCCCGAGAAGGCTTGGGGCGAAGGAAGCGACGGCTGGAGCAAGCCCACCAACATCAAGTTGGGCAAGCCAGGCCGGGTTCAAGTCGAGCAAGCCGATCGCAACACCGCGCGTCTGCTCTCGGGCGCCTACACGCCCGAGCAACATGCGGAGTTCGAGCGACAGCTGGGCGTGGTCGAGCGTACAGGTGCCGGCACTGCCTACTTCCCTGGCAACCCGGACAGCCTGCCGATCGACATGCCCAAGCAGCACTGCTCGAGCTGCGGCAAGTCATTCAGGGCGTGCTACCTGGGGGCAGACATGCAGTGCTACAACTGCGTGCTCAACTCCCTGTGTCCGATGCAGCCCTGGCGCGACATCAGGTGCTTCTGGAGGCGAGACATCTGGAGCATGGAGGCCTTCGGACGCTACGGCACCCGCAATGAGCTGACGTTCTGGTGGCACAACAGCAACTCCGGTGGCAACATCGCGCACCAGGGGCTGAACATCCTCCAGAACAACGAGCTCGAGGTCACCAAGATGGTGTTCAGCACCGCTGCCGTCAACGCCGGTTGCGCCTACTACGTGGAGCACTATCCACGGGTGGGTGGCGAGACCAGCTATTCGGTCTACAGCCAGCCATATGTCAGGCGCGACCAGTACGGCCGGTCCACGCCGATCGAGGCGATCGAACCGTTGGTGCTCGACCTCATGGAGGCCATGCTGCCATCGTGGATGCTGCACGAGTACCGCCCTCGCAACCCGATCAACGGCTGCTACAGCGTTGACTGACAAGGAACGTGCAACGCTGCAGGGTTTCAACCCTGCAGCGCGTTCCCAAGTTTTAGAACATTCTAAGATTTAGGAGCGCTAAAGAATTACAAGTTCACCATATAGTATGGCAACAGCCAGCAGAATTTGGCGTTGTTTTCTTTTACGGCATGGTGAGCATCGACAATTTCGACTACCTTGCAACGTTTACTATAACCCTTCAATTTAATCTGATCACGCAACTCTAGACTAACCGAATAAGGCGAGACTGAGCTTTCGCGCGCCAGCAGAACGACCGCCCTCATATGTGGCTGGTGATCTAATGCATTAAACAAGTCTTTGTCGATGTTCTGGTTTGCTATGGCTGCCGGATAGGTGGAGAGATGAGCCTTAGCCCGCCTTATAAGGTAGCCATTGTTATAAAGTTTAATGCCAATTTGTCGAAACTTGTTTTGTGTAAACCGCAGTTCGCCAGCCTTGTCGATGTAGCCATACATGTCGTCGCGGTCACCACCCGTTAGCACATGCCACAAATCGGCTCGAGTTAAGTTTTGTAGACCGGTTGGTTCGGGTAGCATAACCAGCCCAACCTCAATGCCATACTCATGCGCTCTGGCCGCCAGCGCCGCAGCCACCCCGCCACCCATTGAGTAGCCCGACAAATGAATCTTCTTAAACCCCTCGGCTTTTAGCGATTCGAGCATAAGATCTGCCAGAATATGGAAGCTGCGATCAGATTTTATCTTGCTATGCTGGTGTTGTTTTAGTTTGGAAGATCGGCTAGCGCCAAGCGAGGCAATCAAGACTACGGGCATGGGGTAAAACGCGCCGCTTACTCGCATAGTATACTGAATAGCCGGGTAGGCAAAATAAGCCGCCCAGGGCAGGATGTTTATAACCGGCACGATGTCTCTGCTATCTTTGTCGGGCCAGTTCAAAAACCTAGCCTCAAATCGCTGCTTGGTGGTTGGGTTTGTTAAAAATCGACGCCTACCTGCTTCTTGTTTGAGCTTAGAGCTAACTTCAACTTTGGGTAGCCTGATATCACGTAAATAAAAAGTCTCCCCTAACTTGCCATTGTAATTCGCGATATCTTGGAGAGCTTTTTCCACCAACATGGTAACTTAAACATTATATCAGATTGGCTCCGCCCAGATCCTAGTTTGGCTGGTAGCGGCTCATGAGCTGCTCGATGTGTTCGGGCTTTAACTCAAAGCCCCGGAGTTGATCTGGTTTAGCATAGTAGCGGTAGTGCTCAATATCTAGCGTCATATCTTCGCCCACCTCAACCCCTTCACTTAGCAGCAGTTCGCGCTGGATTTCGCGGGTATTAAGGCGATTGCCCTTTATGGTAATACGACCCGTATTATTAACCACTCGCCACCACGGAAAATCATCGACCCCCTCCAGGCTACGCAAAACCCAACCAACCTGCCGGGCCGCACCTGGGCTGCCAACATAGGCCGCCACCTGCCCATAACTAACCACCTTGCCGCTTGGGATAACTCTAGTAACACTTAAAACCGCTTGCTGAAATTCGGTCACTAGCGAACCAGGCCCATGTTGCCGGTCAGCTTGTTTACTAGACTCTTGGAGCCTGCCAATGCAATTCCTAACAATTTAAGATCTTTCGGCTCAGTTAATTCTAGTTTTTGCTGGTAGTCTTGGTAATTTGTGGTGGTTTGAGCAGCATCGGTAATATCAACCAACAGCAGCTCGCCATCTAGTTCGTAGGCCTGATCGTAAGTTTGTTTTAGCTGTTCTGGGCTACACCTTAGAATTGGCACTGGAATCCTGGTGAGGCTGGTGTGTTTATTGCCAGCTTTGTCGTGCAGGTCGTGCCCAATTAAACCCTCGACCTTGCTGCCCAAGGTGAGCGATAGTACTGCCGCTGTGTTGGTTTTAAGCCCCAACGACAAATCGTCGTCGAGCACAATCACCATTTTAAAATCATTCGAAACTTTCATCGTTCCCCCATTTTAGGCATGCCAACTTCGCGGCGCAACCATACATGCAATAAAACTTCGCACCACATTCTATATGGCTTCCACTTTTCGGCAATTTGCAAAGCCTCTTTTTGGTTTGGTTCGCTATCGAGCCTGTAGGCCTTTTTAATAACATACTTGGTCAACTTGTCGTCGGTTATATCATCGACAACCCCGGCACCACGATAAAGTATCCCGCTGGCATAAAATGGACCAATGCCAGGCAAGGCCTGTAGCTTTTCGAGTACCTTCTCTGGGCTCACGCCCAACAAGTGTTCGCGTGTTAACGTACCATCGAGCGCTGCCTGGGCAACACCTTTTAGACGCTCTAGCTTAGTTTCGTTTAGACCCTTGTGTTCAGTTACCTCCAATAACTTCTGTGGTTGCGGAAACGCGTGGTATTTCTTACCCTCAACTTCGATTTCATCGCCTAGCTCTTCGGCTAACCTTTGCTGAATTGCTTGGCGCTGCTTAACGGATATTCGTTGCCCGATTACAAACCCAGCTGCAGCCTCGTATGGCGAGTGAAACAGCACCGGTCGTAAATAGCTGTACTTGTGTTGCAGCTCACCAATTACTCTGTCTGCCTGCCCGACCCCCTCCCAACCTGTATCGTCAACATCTAACGACAGTGTGGCTAGGGCTTGGTCGATTGCTCGTTTTGAATCTTTTACGACATTGGCTTCAGCGGTCAGTTCACCAACTTGGTTTTGAGACACAACGACACAAGCCGACTCCTGCCAGCCCTCGACTGGAAAAGCAATTGCAATAGCGTAGTTTTGATCTGTGTCGTCAATTACAGGCCAGCTGCCAAAAAAGCTGTTTTGATTGCGCAGATCAAACGGCGCTTTGTGATTGACTGTTTTTTTCATCAATTTATTATTGTTTAAGAAATTTCTTTGGCCCTCATACTCTTAGGCAAATCACCAAACTTTATTGGAATAGTTGAAATCTCGGTTCTTGTAACATTGTAGTACTTCATGTAAATAGCATCTGTGCTATCGAACATAGCTTGGTTCCAATTTAGGCCTAGATCCTTAGAGCAATCTTTAACAGCTTCTTCACTTGGGCCTTCTACCTCCACATATGGAGGAATCCATGGCCAAGTATCTAGCATAATTTCGCAATCACCATACTGCCAAATTTCTCGCTTAGATTCCTGCACGGCTTTTACGGTCAGCCCAATCGACTCCATAAACTTTCTTGCAGCGTCGTAGCTAGACACCTCAAACTCGACTTCTTTCATTCCCTCTATTGTTTCTGTCTGCCTCTGCTTAAAGCCCATGGTGATCTTCTCGCCGTTGTCCCGAATACGAATCCATGCTGCTTTTTTATCAAGTCGCAAATCATCATAGTCGTAGATTGTACGCCGCGTGAGTACCTCTGGACTAATCAACTTTGCGTTTAGATCTTTGAGTTTACGTCTGATTTTGTCATGATCTATTTCAAGAAATGTTGCTTCTATCTCGGTGTTCATAATAATTTCCTGGCTGGGCGTTGCACCCTGGGTTAGAACCGTTTTGGTTCTTCAGTCTCCATTAAACTCTTAAGCTCCTCTTGATAGTCATTATAATACTTTCTTATAGAGCCGCTCAAAGGGACCTTAGACAACTCGTCAAAGCTGAAAAAGCGGATTTCTTGACCCTCATCTCCGAGCTTCGCTTCTTTAGCCAGTAAATCACTAACAACTGATAAAAAGGTGGCCGTAGTATAGCCTTTCGTATATTCGTGAGTACCTATATAGTCGAGCCGATCTAAGCTCAGTCCTGTTTCTTCTTTGGCCTCACGGTGTGCGGCAGCCTTTTCGCTTTCCTTGTTCTCTACATAGCCCCCAATTAGACACCAGGTGTTGGGATTAACCAAATCGGGCCTATCATCTCTTAAAAGGAGTAGGATCTTGTGGTTATTTAAAATCATTACCGAGGCAGTTTTAACTACTTTTTTCATCAAGCTTAGCTACCATTTTGACATGCGGAATGCCAACCTCTTCGAATTCTTCGCCCTCTTTAACAAACCCTACTTTCTCATATAGGCGAGATGCACTTGTCTGCGAATCTAGGTAAACTTCATTTATTCCATTTTTGGCAATGAAATCCAAAATATCACGCATCATCTCCTCGCCAACACCTTTACCCCTAGACGGCTTTAGAACGGCAACCCGTTCAACTTTCGCTTTCCCGTCTATATATCTTACACGTGCCGTTCCAACAGGCTTATCTCCATCGAAAGCAATAAAGTGGTCTGCCTGTATATCTAGGCCATCAAAATCGTCTTCTTCAGAGATCCCCTGTTCATCGTGAAAAACTGTGCGTCGAACATCAAAAGCTTGTGTCAAATCTTCATTTCCAGATAAGTGTTTAACTATTACATCTTTCCGCCCAGTCTCTGCCTTCGGCGGAGTCGATTCTGGCCGTATTGGAAGTTCCGACATGTTCTCTCCTTAATTGAAATTATAATTAGTTGGGCGTTGTTCCAGGTTAGAACTGCCCTAATTATACACCAATTGGGTCTGCCCAGATAAACATAAGCAAATTGCTATTGACATCTGTATTAATATATGATAGACTCCACTCAACATTATACAGCTAGCACAAGAAAGGACAGCTTATATGAATGTTCGTAAAATAGTTAATTATGGAGTCCTGACAATTGCAGCCGCAGTTGTTGGGGTTGGCTTTCATGCAGGTAATGTAGCCAAAGCTGCAGATCAACCAAATAACAAATGTGAAGTTTTTGCCAGAAGCTATTCGGTTGGTGCCGATACTGTTACCGCTACCTTCGAGGTAAAGAATACAGTCGACAGCACTGCTTGCACTAAAGATGTGACTGTAGCCGCCTGGGACGCGCCCAATGGCGTTGACGGCAAGCCATTTGATCAGCAAAAGTTTGTAGATTCCAAAAGCGGAACATTTCCAGCTGGTTTTAGTAGTCTAACAGTCAAAAAGCCCCAGTGCTTTTACCAGATCGATTTGCTGCGCGGCTTAAGCCCATTTGGGCCAAGTGGCAATACCAACGACTACACTGCAGGTCAGTTTGTGTCTTCGAGCCATGGCGGCGCAGAATGCAAACCAACTCCACCCCCAGCACCCGTAACTCCCACGGTAGCTCTTAGCACACCTGCTCTACCTACCACCGGCGGAGGAGCCGACACTCTTTCGGTGGCGTTGGCTGGCGGCGCCCTAACAGGGCTTACACTCAAACTCCGTTCTCTACGCAAAAATAAGTAAGTTCAAATTACTCAAAAAAAGACCTGCTTGGGTCTTTTTTTGATATAAGTATACCGGCTGAGCGTTGTGAGCTAGACCATAACTTATTAGCCATACGCCCAAGCCCCGGTTCGGCGTATAGCTACCCCAACAGACCAACTAGTGCTTTGGCTCGCAATGCTTAAGCTCGGTCTCAATCGTGGCGTGCTGGATTTGATATTTGCCTAGCAGTTGTTTTTTAATAGCCTTAACTTGGTCAACGCTACTCTGCAAATTTTCCTCTTCAATAACAATATGGCAACTCATAGCTAGATAATGCGACGAGATCGACCATATATGTAGATCGTCTACTCCTTTGACATGCGGGAACGACAAGATAAAATTAGCAATTTCAGAACTATCGATATCTTTGGGGGTACCCTCTAACAATATGTGTAAAGCATCCCGAACCACGCCATAGGCACTAAAAACAAGCATACAGCCAATTAGGATGCCAATTATTGGATCGACCAGCGTATTGCCGGTTACGAGTATAATAAGACCAGCAATCATTGCGCCGACCGAGCTAAGCGTATCAAAGGCCATATTTAAGAAGGTACTTTTAACATTGAGGTCGTCTTTGTCTTTGTAAAACAGCAAAGCCACTACACCATTTATAAGAATGCCAGCCAAGGCCACAATTGCAACTAAACCCCCTTTGACCGGTTCGGGGTTCAAGATTCGTAAATAAGCTTCGTAAAAAATATAGGCAGCCACCGCGAATAGCAATACGCCATTTATAAGAGCTGTGACAATCGAAACCCGGCCAAAGCCATAACTCTTGCTATCATTGGCCTGACGACTAGACACTCGCTCGCCACCAAAGGCAATGGCTATACTCAGCGAGTCGGTTAAATTGTGCGAGGCATCTGAAACAAGAGCCAAACTGCCAGCCATTATGCCGACAACAAACTCCAACACCGTAAAGCCAGTGTTTAATATAAATCCAATTACAAACTTAAAAGACCTTGAGGCCTGGCGGTCGTGGCTATGCATAACCACAATTATAACTTAGTTTTACAAAACACCTAGGCATTGGCTACTACCACAATCGTTAGCTATCGGTAAGCACTCCTCTAAAAATCTGGCCGTAAGTTGCGATACACTACTTAAGCTAGGGCGCTTACCAATAGTCGATCTACACCGTTAACAGCTGCTTTTCGGCCCGTTTTAGCATAACCGCATTCACGGCCACAAAAATTGACGAAACCGACATTAGAAGCGCCGCGAACTCTGGTCTAAGATAAACGCCATAAGCTGGATATAATACTCCGGCAGCAATAGGAATGGCAGCAATGTTATAGACACTCGCCCAGCCTAAATTTTGCTTCATTTTACGAATAGTGGCTTTGCTCAAACGAATAGCCCTTATGATATCGGTCGGATCAGACTTCATTAAAACAATTTTTGCTGTTGCTATAGCCACATCTGTACCCGCCCCGATAGCAATACCAATATCGGCTTGGGCTAACGCCGGCGCATCGTTAACCCCATCTCCAACCATAGCCGTAAACCGGCCTTCGCTTTGAAGTTTTTTTACATAACTTTCTTTTTGGGCAGGCAAGACCTCGGCAAAATAACGCTTAATACCTAGTTGCTTAGCAACGATGTCTGCGGTCTTCTGATTATCACCAGTAATCATAACAATCTCTAAACCAAGTTGCTGCATAGCGGTAATGGCATTTTGGGCGGTCGGCTTAATCTTGTCCGAGGCCGCTATAACACCAGATACCTTGTCGTTAATGGCAATAATCATGAGGGTCTTGCCCTCTGCTAGCAACCTGTCGATGTCGGCCTGAATGGCTTTAGTTGAGAGCTTGCGATTTTTCATAAGCCGCTCGGTTCCTACCAGTACTCGCTTACCTTCTACCACCGCTTCCACACCAAGCCCAGCAATATTATTAAACCGCTTGACGGCCACCAACTTAAGGCGGCGCTTATGAGCTTCGTTGATGATGGTTTGCGCCAAGGGGTGGCTAGAGCCAGCCTCGGCGGCGGCAACCAATTCTATAAGATGGTCTTTTTTGAAACCAGCCACGCTTACTACATCGGTAACCTGGGGATTGCCTTCGGTGAGAGTGCCAGTTTTGTCGAGTACAACGGCTTGGATCTTGGCAGTTTGCTCAAGCGTAGCAGCATCTTTTATAAGAATGTTATGTTTGGCACCCAAACCAGTGCCCACGGCTACGGCGGTGGGCGTGGCTAGGCCAAGTGCATCGGGGCAGGCTATTACCACAGCCGATATTGCTAGGGTTAGTGCAAATAGCCAACCCTGATTAGAAAACACAGCCCAAGCCGCAAAGGTTAGCAACCCAGCCGATATGGCCAAGATTACTAAATAGCCGGCAAATTTATCGGCCAGGCGCTGGCCAGGCGCCTTGGAGTTTTGGGCGTTTTCAACCATTTTAACAATTTGAGCCAAAACCGTATCTGATCCTACCTTGGTAGCCTTGATTCGGACGGTTCCAGATTGATTGATAGATCCGCCGGTTACGGGGTCACCCTTTTGTTTACTAACAGGTAGCGACTCGCCCGTTACAAGGGCTTCATCGATAGACGTTTGACCACTTATCACTTCGCCGTCAACCGGAACTTTGTCGCCCGGTTTTAATACCAAGATGTCGCCAACTCGCACCTCGCTGGTCGATACCATAACCTCTTTATTGCCCCGTATTAGCCGGGCCTGAGGTGGCACCAGATCAAACAGAGCCTGTAAGGCATCGGTTGTTCCGCGCCGAGACTTCATTTCCATCCAGTGACCAAACAACACGAAAGTAATCAACAGAGCAGCAGCCTCATAATACGATTCCGAACTGCCTACCAAGGTCAGCAAAATACTTGCAAAATACGCCGCCGATATACCAACCGCAATCAAAACAGCCATATTGAGTGTCCTGGCTTTTAGCGCATGATAGCTAGAGTACAAAAATATCCAGCCGGCATAGAAGAATACCGGTGTCGTAAGAATCAACAGTATCCAAGCTGCCGGGATCGGCTGGGGCAAGCTCAACTTTAGAATGCTAGTTCCGAGTGGCGAATAAGCAATGATCGGCACAGATAGTATTAGAGCAAAAAAGAATTTATTGCGAATGTCTATTTCCATCATTTTGGCCATTTCGCGGCCGGCCAGTCCGCTATGATCCATACCCATGGTCATAGTCATACTCATTTTAAATTTCTGCCACCGTGTCATGTTTCCCTCAGACATGTGATGCATATGATGTTCTGATTCTGTCATGCCTTGCATGGCTTCGTTATTAGAATTGATTTGATGTTTAGACATTTTTGACTCCATTATTGTTAATCTTTGTGACTTAAATTGTTGGTTAATACCTTCCTAAAACTTATTGCTAAACATAGCTATTAGGCGGCCAGCATGTTTAGCGCTATCTTGTTGGCTGCCGTGATGAACGGGGTTGGCTATAGTCATTTTTGGCAACTTACCGTGCTATCCAAATGTAAATAAGTATTAAGCTTAAAGCCGGCAGCGCAAATAATACCTGCGATCTTAGACAATAAAGTGGGCTGTCTTTGTAGTTTTTGGTCTTGACGTACTGATAAAAATGACCAAGCTCTTGAACTATCGCACCCGCAATCACATACCAGAAACTCTTCTGCCAAATACCAACACCAACCAGAGAATAACCAACAACATGTAGCAATAGGTTAACTTTGCCCTGATGACACCGCATAAACTCCCGCAAACGCTTGCCTAACATTACTTACCCCGAATGTTGTTAAGTTCGTATAGGCTTAGCAGCTCAGCAACCGCTTTTTTTTGGGCTTTGCTATCGCCGGCCCCAAACATATCTGTAATGTGAGTGCGTAAATGGTTCTCGAGCACTAGCTTGTTTAATGATGCGAGCGACCGTTGAATAGCCAAGCTCTGCGTCAATACATCCATACAATAGGCTTCACTGTCTATCATTTTTTGTAGGCCTTGGATTTGACCCTCGATAATCCTCGTGCGATGGACATAGCGCTTTTTTATATCAGCATTCATATTGATTTTATTGTATACCCCTGAGGGGTATTAATCAAGCCCCGCCTTGTGCATCGGCGTTATAACTAGCAGCTAACCTGTTAGTGCTCAGTTGTGTTGGCAACAAAGCTGCAAACTTTTACTTAATTAGCCATTCCACCCATATTACTACTATTTGAGCTAGAACTAGTTGCATAGCTCCACTGTGTTTGCCACTCTTTCATTTGGTTGATTTCTTTGGTCTGAGCAGCAACGATGTCTTCGGCAAGTTTGCGCAACTCCGGTCTTGTGGACTTTTGTAAGACCAGGTTAGCCATACCAATAGCCCCTTGGTGGTGTACAGTCATTTGTTCTAAGAAGGCCCTCTCAAACTCACTACCAGACTTGGCTTTGAGCTGGTTCGTCATATTCTCCATGCTCATCGACGAGCCATTCATTCCGTTGCCCGTGTTCATGCACATCGCTCGCATCATTGTTTGGTTTTGTGAATTAGCAACAATGGCTGACACAAACATAGCCAACAGTACACCCACTAGTAAGCCAATCACACCATATAGTATTGATTCCTGCTTCATCATTATCTCCCTGTTAATCTTGATACTTTATTTCAATCTGATCATTGTCGGCCACCATGTAGTTTTCGAATTCACTGTTAGGCTGGCCATTAACAGTCATGGTGATTTTTGACCCTTTAGGGTCGGTCTTGTCGAACACCTGGATTTTGCTGAACTTCTTGTCCCAAACGTCAAAAAACGCACTCAAACGAACTTGGTCTTTTCGAACCGGGCCCTCCATTACTTCCCAATGCAATTGACCACTATTGTCGTGAGTATGTATGTTCGCCATTTGCATCATAGAATCATACCAACGGCTTTTGGCATACTGCTGACCAATTCCTGTTTCGGCTGGAATCTCTTGTTTTTGTCCGTTAATATATACCGCTAATTTTGGGTGCCAATGGATCTCACTGTTCGAGACTATATTGGAGTCAGTTGATTTATTTGTGGTGTTTGAGGTCTTTGCCTGCCCTGGCGGTACATCGGGGCGAGTAATAGCGAATCCGATAAACAGCGCAACCGCGAGCACGCTTAAGCCTATCACTACAGGCCATATTTTAGATTTCATATTATCTCCTTAATTTGTAAAGTACTTTCTACTACAAGAGATTTTTTTAATCACGATAAGACTCAAAGCGTTTGTAGAGCGGCGGCCCTAGGCTATAACGAAAGGCCTTGTTAAAGACCCCGGTGTTAGTTGTACCGACAGCAAACCCAGCCACCAGCCCTGCAAACGATAAAACTAGTACCAAACTTTCAGGATTAGTAGGAGCGGCACCAAGATTACCAATAGCCTGGCCAAAGCAAGCAATTTTACAGGTTGTGTTGTAGTCGAAATGTTCGCTGGTGGGCTGCATTGACATTGAGTAGAAATTTAATATCGCTAAACCACCAAGCAGCAACGCTATGGTAACCAAGGTTGTAAATAACTTACTTTTTACCCCGGAAATCATAGTCAGATTGTAACATATAAGATTAATTTTTGCTGGAGCTAGCCAGTTTTCTTAAGCCTTAATTTCGACTTGTCGTGGGCGATTGCTTAGTAACTCTGCTTGGTTTCTAGCCCATTTGCCGATCTGCCTATCGCCACACCTGGCGAGTAAATATCAAAAAAGACCCAAATGGGTCATTTTGAGCATAGGCACTATGGCTGGGGCGGCAGGGAGGCGGCTCTCGCCTTCTTCACTCATTCATGCTCGAAATATATTTCTGTGCGTGGATTTCGCTACGCCGAACCTTCCGCTACGCTCTACGGTTCGATATCACACACGCCAGCGAAAAACACCCGAGACAAGCTCGGGCACTTTTCGCTGGCTGGGGCGGCAGGGATCGAACCTGCGAATGCCGGTACCAAAAACCGGTGCCTTACCACTTGGCTACGCCCCATCGTCGAGCTAAAACTGGGTTTTAAGCTGCAGTTACGCAATTTAACCTGATAATCATAGCCGAAAACGCTGCATTTTTCAAGATTCTGCAGGTAGCAACTGCCAGAAAAGTTTTTTTACAAAGTGAAAACCCCGGATCCGCTTTCGCGAATTGCCGGGGTCTCACATCACTCACTTGCCTACTCCATGCTGATCTCGCCGCTCCTGAGCCGTCGAAACAGCTCGCAGCGCTCACCAAGCTCAGCAATGGTACCCAAGTCCACCAGCTTGCCATGGTCGAGCACCAACACTAAGTCGGCGTGTTCGACCGTACTAAACCGATGGGCTATCAGCACAATGGTGCAGCTCCGCTCAGCTGACTTAGCCTGGATAGAGAGGTTCACCATGCGTTGGCTCGGTTCATCGAGAGCACTAGTGGCCTCGTCCATGATCAGCAGCTGCGGTTGCTTGGCAAGGGCTCGCGCAATGGCGATCCTTTGCCTTTCCCCGCCGCTGAGCCGCACGCCGTCCTCACCCACCATCGTGTCGTATCCCTCAGGAAACTCCATGATGAACTGGTGGGCGTAGGCCTGCTTTGCGGCTACCTCTACCTCTGCTTGGCTCAGTTCGCGCAAGCAGCCAAAGCCGATGTTGCTGGCAATGGTGCCGTCGAAGAGATTGGCATCTTGCAGCACTGTGGCCGCAACCACCTGCATGAGGTGTTGGCGGTCTATGTCGCGCAGGTCAACACCGTCGAGGTAAATGGATCCCTCGCAGGTGTCGTATGCCCTTATCAACAGATCGGCCAGAGTTGATTTGCCTCCACCCGATGGCGCCATAATCGCCACCGTGCTGCCTGCTGGCAGCTTGGCGGTTATGTCGCGTAGCGCGTACTCACCGTCGTCGTGGTAGCGAAAGCCCACACCGTCGAGCACAACCTCGCAGCCAAGGCCAGAGGCGGGCAGTTGTAGTGCATTCGGCATACCGTCGATAGCCGAGCTACTAGAGAGCAACTCAACCATGTCGTTGAGACTGGCCACGCCTTCGTAGGCCTCGCGTTGAAAGTTGGCATAGCGGAACATGTGGCTGTAAAGCTTGGCTATCCAGCCATTGATGATCACCAACACGCCGGTACTCATGGCGTCGATGCTGTACAGCCAGAGGGAAAACCCCCAGATAAACAGGATCGAAACGCTCAACACCGAGTTCTGTACCACCCAGTGGCGAATGCGAATCCGTCGGCGTTTGGCGTTGGCCTGCATGAACTTCTCGATTGCACACTGGAGCTCGCGAGCCTTTTGTAGCTCCAGGCCATTGGACTTGATTGTCCGCCAGCCCTTAACCTGCTCGCTGGCCATCCGTTCAATTGCCTTCCATTCCTCATGCTCTTCTATGCGCTTGGGAGCAAACACCTTCTCGAAGTGCCTGGTAACCAGGCAGTAGATGGCGATGGTCACGACGGTGATAGCACTGTAGCGCCAGTCGAATATCGACAGCGCCGCCAGGATGAACCCGATCATGATGATCATGGGCGTAACCTGGTAGATCACTACGTCGATGAGGTTTTCCATCTTCCAAATGTTCTTTGAAAGCGTGGACTCCTTCTCTCCGGTGGAATGATCGATCTGGTACTTTTGATCCTGGCTGAGCTGGTGCTCGTGACCATGACCAAGAATGTTGCCCAGGTTTTGCCAGTCGGTTGTCATCTGGTGATACTCCTTGTGCTGGTCGAGCACGGTGTGAACCTGGCGAATGCCAAACATGGCAATCACCCAGATCACCAGGGTGCTGGCAGGAGCCTTAACAGACATGCCGTCAAAAATACCCCGCAGCGGATACACCTCGGCCACCGACAGCGCCTCGACCACAAACACCAGTGCTAGCGCCTTGACAATGCTTTGGCGCATAGCACGATATTTGGCTCGTACTTCTGGCTTAGCCAGCAGCAGACGATACATCTGCAGCATCATTTTGACTCCCATTCTTCCTCCTTATAGGGGTCGTAGGTTTGGTTGTGAAAGATCGTGATGTGATTGGTGCTTCTAGCTACGGGTTGCCGTAACTAAAGAAGCTCGAGAGTGTGGTCCCGAGCTTCTAGCGAATGATTTCTCTAAAGTTTATGAAATAAAACGACTCAGTCCGGGCACACGGGTAGCGCTAAGCGCGCCAAAAGTGGGCGCTGTTTTTGCTCGAGTGCGAGTAATTAACTTGACTGTGTTGATTAACATAGTGCTTCTGATAATAACATAAGCATAACTGATGTCAACAACATTTGGCCAACTTTTTTCAAAAAAAGCTATTTTGCTTATAAATGACGAAAAAGTTACTAGATCTTTGGCTTCATTTATAGGCAAAACACCATCCCCACATAAAGGCCCGGTTTTGTTGTTTTAAAGCGATAACCTCGCGAAAGTGATAGCGGTAAGCTCATATGTCTTGCCGGCTATTAGTTAACAGTTCGGACCCTTGTGTCGGGGTGGCGGTGTATTTAGTTGTAGCTTGAGCACTATTTGGGAGTCCAGTAGCTCAAAAATAATGATAGTTGAATTATACCACAGGTACTGGATATTGTCAATACAATTTTAGAAAGTTTTTTTGCGGTCGGCCTGCCCGGTTTAACACCTTATGACTTTCTTAAGAATGTAAAAGCCTCACCGTGCTATCATAGCTATATGATTCAAGCCGTCTTAAGTTTGGGCTACGTGGTTATCGTAGTGCTAGTTGTGCTTTATCTGGTTTACATGGTGGGACTATCGAGGGTGCTCGGGCAGCTACAGGCCCGCGGCTGGAGAGCCTTTGTACCGATCTATAACTACTACTACCTCATCAAGACGCTAAACTTGCCCAAGCGCTGGTTCTTTATGGCGCTTATACCCTATGCCGGCAGCATATACTCGTTCGCAGTGGCCTCACGCTTGGGTCGGGTTTACCGCCACAACTTTATATTCTCGTGGTTTTGGTTAACCTTTGGCGCCCCGGTGGGCATGCATATAATCAGTTTATCCAAAAAAGGCCCAAATCTCGAGGCGCTAAAGGAGCAACCACCGAACTTGCGACAGGTCGAACAAGAGCTGATTAAACTTCGCAAACACAACCGAGTTGAAAATATTTAAGTCTGCTTGAGCGCTTCGGCATAGACATGCAGATAGTCATTGGCCATTTTGGGCAGCAAGAATTTGCGGCGAACTTGTTCTTTGGCATCGGCTTCGACATGCAAGTAGTCGCGCGAGTTTTTGAGTACCTTGGCGATACTCTCGGCCGAATCATGGTTATTGTCGGCTAGGTAAAAGCCGGTTTTGCCGTTTATAACTTGCAAGGCTATGCCCCCCACTGGTCTGGCAAACACAAACTTGCCTTTCCACAAAGCCTCGGTTACGCTTAGCCCAAAACCCTCCTGGGTAGAGTTTTGCAACACCGCAGCTGCTCCGCGCTGCAGAGCATTGACCGCCAGATCGTCTTTTTGGGTAATTATATGGATGTTGCCGTGATCAGCCTCGCGAGCAATTTGGCGTACCTCTTCGAAGTACGGCTTCCCCTCTGGGTCGTCGGTGGCGTAATCACCCATTAACACACACTGCAGGCTAGGAATTAATTTGCGGGTCTCAGCGAAAATCTCTATAGCACCAATAGGATTTTTAAACCTGTCGAAGCGCGAAACCTGCAATAAGTACGGCTTGGTAATATCGAGTTCATATTTGCCTAGGTAGGTATCTATTTCGCGTTGACTGAGCTGGCGGTTTTTGTCGCTCAAAGGGTCGATTGCTGGGTGTACAATGGCCACTTTTTTGCGCTCCAAACCCGATACATATGCCTCGAGCGAAAATACAACCTTACTAAAATACTGGTAGTAGTCTTGGACCCAGGCAAGAACATGGGGGTCAGCCATGGTTAGGTCAATATGGCAGCGCCAGATTAGCTTGTGGTTTTTAAGATACGGAGCCAGCCCGAGTGTCTGGGGATCATGCAGTATATACAGATCCCCGTCTTGCGGAATATCGACAGCTGCCTCTTGCAGATACTTGCTGTAATGCTCGAGTTCGAACTGGTTTGGCAACGCACAGTGTCCTTGCAAACAATTATGGAGGTTTTTGGTAATAGTAAAGAAGTGATTATTGCTAGGTAGAACTAGCCAGTCGGCATATAAGCCGAGATCTCTAAACAATGGTATCTGGCTATGCAAAAGTTCAGCCACCCCGCCGCCAATAGCGGTGGCATTGATCTCATAAATCTTCTTACCCTCTAGGGTTTTGGCAATGCTCTTGAGCCTATCTATCTCAATCGGGTCGGTGTCGGCCTCGTAATCAGCTAGTTGGTGGTTATCGAACTCGGTTACTTGTAGCATAACCATATTGTACCGAAACTTAAGGGGTTTACGCAAAATCTTATTGATATAATTTGGTTAAAATTGTATACTGGCTGCGATCTTGCGAAGACCCCTGGTTTTCGCTTGTCGCACCCACCCATTGGCGCCAACTCGAGCGCCCTACCCCAAGGAGCCACCTTGGCTGCAGCTGAAATCCTCAACAACTCCAAGTTGCCGCTTTGCCGCGAGAGCGAGCACCGCTACACCACATGGGTGTACAAGCCTGGCAACAAGAAGATCCAGGTCTGCAGGAAGTGCCTTGAAGGCGGCAAGGGAGAGCGCCGCCCTCACTAGCACTGCCCAAACCGCCGCATCCAGAGCCCCTCGACACCAGTTAACGCTGGAGTTGAGGGGCTCGCCTGCATTTTATTGTCAATTTTTGTTGACAAAGCATAAGCGTTGGTGTTATTATTACTTTCGCTATGAACCGATATAGTCATACAACCACAAATATTTCCGCTCCCACCTTTATGGATTATAAAGGCGAGCTTTGTGTCGCTATGGCTTATCGTGTACTGAACTCATAAATTGAACTAATTTCTCAGATGCGATGAGCCTCCGAAATGGAGGCTTTTTGGTTAAAACGCTAAATTTACAATCTGGTTGTAACCCATTCTTGGAGGCTTATCGGATTTTGGAAATCCCAAAATCCGCTCAACAGTAGTCTTGGAATTATCAAGGCTCCCTCGACAATGTTGTCGAGGTTCGTTCCCTACAGAAAGGAAAGGCCATGTTTGGCTTCCCTATGCAAACCAAAACCACCGATGGGCTGGTGATCCGCATGCAGCCCATCTTGGAAAGCGAAATGGCAGCCGTGCCCGAACCGTTGGCTCGCTACGAAGTCTGCGCCCATCTCAGTTTGCGCGGTGCTCAAAACCACCAGCAAGAGCTGGATTGGCTCAAGGCTCGCTACGATGATCCTGATTCTCAGGGCTGGGGCATCTATGAGTTCAAGCCCGGATCCGACAGTCGCGGTCGCCTCATCGGCGCCAGTGGCATCGAGAACATCAGCAGCTACCGTGGCATCAGCGGCGTCGTGCTGTGGGACAGCGGCATGTGGGGCAAGGGCATTGCCAGTGCCATCCACCGTGCTCGTTGCCTCTATGCGGTCGACGTGCTCGGCCTGGTGGCCATCGACAGCGGTGCCGACCTAGTCAACCAGGGCAGTCACCGTGCTCTCTGTGGTGTCGGCTACGTCAAAACCGGCGTCGACTACAATCGTGGCGTGGCTTACGGCAAGCACTGCCACGCAGTGCGGCTGCTGTGGGTCAACCCCAGCGAGTACGCCTGGAACTTCTTCTGGGCTGGCGGCAAGGTGCCCAAGCACTTTGTGGCCGGACGCGTGCGTGCCCAAAACGCGCTCGATCAAGCCCGCAAAGAGGTCGAATTCCTGTAAGCAATCTGTAGGAACAAGCGGGGGTCAAAAGCCCCCGCCCTACCGCATTTATAGCCTATGTATTAGTGTGCCTATCTCGGTGTCGGACACACCGAGGCCAAATTCTTTTTCGAGTTCTTCGCGCAGTTTGTCCGAGGCTTCATAGTCTTTGCGCTCACGAGCTCGTTCGTAGTTGCTAATAAGCTCCTGAGCCGGCTTGGCTATAGGCTCATCATTTACTAGTCTTAGGCCCAAAACCGAATCGGCCCACTGCATGGCTTTTTTGGCCTGCTGATTGTAAGCCTTACCTTCAAGCAAGCTAAGAGCCGCTAAGGCTTCAGGACTGTTCAGATCATCTTGTAGCGACTGGTTGAACTTTTCCATGAACTCAGCAACCTTACCACTTTTGTCATCTTCGGCCAGCTGATCCTCTTTTACCAGAGTTAGTTGGTCGGCGTACTTGCGCAAGTTTTTTAGCCTTTCACCGGCAGCCGCCAGAACTTCACTGCTGTAGTTCATTTCACTACGATAGTGGGCTTGCAGGCACAGGTATCGAAAAGCTATAGGGTCTTTGACATCTTCGATGGTCAAGAAGTTACCGACCGATTTGGCCATCTTACTATTCTCGACATTAACAAATTCATTGTGCAAATAATAATGGGCTTGGTCGCCGCCGCACTGAGCAATCTCATTTTCGTGATGCGGGAATTTAAGATCCACGCCGCCAGTATGAATATCAAAGGGCTGGCCTAAGTATTTGGTGCTCATAACTGAGCACTCAATGTGCCAGCCAGGCCGGCCACGCAAGTTTTGGCCTTCAATCTCGAAATCCCATGCCGGCTCATCGCTTTTTTGAGCCTTCCAAAGCGCAAAATCACCCACTCCCTCTTTTTGATCTTGATCGTCTATTACTCTGGCTTGAGCATTGAACTGCACATTTGCTAGCACACCGTATTTGTGGCCGGCTTTTTTGTAATGCTCTAGGCTAAAGTACACACTGCCATCGCTAATGTAGGCAATTTGTTTGGCTACTAAATGTCGAATTAGCTCCTGAATTTCGGCAATGTTATCGGTGGCTCGAGGTAAACGGCTTATGTCGGCCCGGTCAATTCCAACCTTCTCAATATCATTTATAAACACATCTGTGTAACGATCGGCTAGCTTTCCTAGGGCAGTAATTGGCTCATCACTTTTGTTGTCTCGAGCGGCTCGAGCAATAATCTTGTCGTCGACATCGGTAATGTTCATAACCCAGGTGACATCGAGGTGTTCGACGTAGCGCAGAACCCGCTGCAGCAGATCTGGCAACAAAAAAGCACGCAAGTTGCCGATGTGCACATGGTCGTAAACCGTTGGCCCGCAGCTATATATATTGGCATGACCAGCGTGAATGGGCTTAAATTCTTCTTTTTTCTTGGTTAGTGAATTATAAAGTTTTAGCATTAGTATTCTTTTCCTTCGTAAACGGCCTTGAGTGCTTCGGCGGCGTACCGACAATCTTCGAGCGCATCGTGGTTTTGGCGCTGTGGTAGACCTAAGGCTTTGAATGTTGCATCACCACGGAGTTTATCGCCTTGACCGGTGCGACATAAGTACATATAGCAAATTGGCCATACATCTAAGTAGTGATAATCATATTCAAATATAGTTTTGCCAATTATGCGTAGCATTTTATCGAGCAACCCTCTATCTAGTATTGAATTCCACGATGACAAGAACACGTCTGTGCCAAATTTTTGTAAGAACTCTTTAGCTACTTCTTCTTGGGCTGGGGCATCCTCTAGGTCTTTTTGAGAAATTCCGGAAATCTCCAGCGCTTCTTTACTGGCCTTGCTTAAGTCTGCGCCGATAAATGTAAGATAAGAATCTTTTTCTTGCAGAGTCTCTTTATCGAGCAATATTGCGCCTAATTGAGTTGGCTCGTGAACAACCGGGTCTATGCCGGTCGATTCAAAGTCCATCAACAGTATGTCTTTGGCAAAACCTTTCATGCATATAAGTATAGAGCATCTCCTGCACATGATGCTACCTTAACCTAAGGGTCGTACCCTTAGGTTGGTAAAGAGAGGGTGCCTTTAATGCAACGCGTCCTCCATACTGGGCAGGACGCGCAGCGTGAAGGACTGTGTGGGGGTCAACCCACGCTCACCTGTTCTGGCTCAGGCAGAGCACCCTTGCGTAGGGCAAAGTAGGCGTAGTGGGTCGGATCGTTGGTAAGCACGATGGCGTAAGCCCGGCGAGCTAGCTCGTGGAACTCGGCTCGTGGCAGCATCGACACGACGTCTGTGAGCTCCTTGCCCATCTGCCTGGCCCAGTGGGCCAGGTTGGAGTTGGCACGGATCCAGACGGCGTGCGCTTCCCATGGCTCATCCCCTGTCTCGGCAATGAAGTGGACGCTAGGCCCGTCTTTGTCGTCGAGCGGCATGTATCCAAGGATCTGGCGTACAATCTCGAGTGTGTTGTAGCCCCACAGCTCGACCGTGAAACAGTTGCCCGCACGGGCATCGGCATCGGAGCTGAAGTTGCCATCGCCAATCACTATGGTGTCACCGTGACCCATGTCGCTAATGCAATGCAACAGCTCACCCGTCAGAAGCGGATGGATTCCTCGGAGCATGACTCTTACCTACTTTCTTGGTGGTGCGGATTGATTCGGACACTATAATAGCATATTAGTACCTGAAAATCTAGCATTTAAAAGCTCAATCGATTGTTGAGCGCTCGGCCAAGCGTCATTTGGTCGGCGTACTCTAGATCAGCCCCGATCGGTAAGCCATGAGCCAGCTTGGTAATCTTACCATCAAAATCATTAAGTTTTTTAGAGATATACAGCGCCGTAGTCTCGCCTTCTAGGTTAGGGTTGGTGGCCAAAATAATTTCTTCTGGATTTAGCTTGCGCACTCGCTCGAATAAGCTCTCAAGCTCTAAATCGTCGGGGCCAATACCCTCTACCGGACTGATTACGCCATGTAAAACATGGTAGGTGCCTTTGTATAGGCTAGTTTTTTCGATAGCCACAATATCGAGTGGCTGCGACACCACACATATCAACTTTTGATCGCGGCTATGATTGGCGCAAATGGAGCACCGGCTCGAGGTGGCAAAGTTACGACAGACCTCGCAGTTTTGTAGGCCCTGTTTGAGCTCGAGCACAGCCCGACCCAAACCCTCGTAGTCATCACTTTTGAGCAAATAAAAAACCAGCCGCTCGGCCGTTTTCGGGCCAACCGATGGTAATTTGGAAAACTCTTCAATTAATTGGGTTACCCCCTCTGGCAAAATATCCAAAAACCCACCTTTTTAAAGCTTCTGTTTATAATACCATAAGCTCGATTGTATTTCAGATTTAGTGAAAATGTTAAGGCTCAAAAATTGGAATGAAGTGCAAGGATAATTTGAGACTCGAAATGAATCGCACAAAAGGTACGATGAGTGAAAGTCAAAAATTAGACGCAGCTATTCGTTCCAGCTTACAGCCGACAGCTACATGCCAGGCAAGCCGAGCCCACCAGCTATAGCCTGCATCTTCTCGGTAGCTTCGGCCATAATCTCTTTGTTGGCCTTGTTGATAGCACTAGCCAGCAGATCTTGCAATCTATCTAGGTCTTCGGTTGCGCTTTCATCGATCTTGATATCGCGAATCTCAACATTCATACTGCTGGAGCTAATAGCAATGCCGGCCGTGACGTGCACCAAGCCGTCGCCAGCTTCGGTTTCTATGCTTAGGCGCTTGAGTTCTTTTTGCAGTTTAAGAGCTTTTTGGGCCATTTTGGCCTTATCCATCATACTCATCTAGGGTCTCCTTAAAACAATTAGTTATTTTACCAGGTAGTGTCGGACTTCGCTATAGCCCGACTCAGACTGCTGTTGCAGCTGCCAGCTGGCCGGCACCTGGCTGTAATAGCTGCGATCGCCGGTTTTGCCCACCAGCCACACCCTTGAACCAACTGGGATTTCTGTATAACTATCCAGATAGACGTTTTGATCGTATATAAGACTCGACTCGCCATAGCCATTGGGTCTGCCGGCAACTCCCGTATAAAGCAATAAACGCTGGCCAGTAGAGTTGTAGTAGGTACTATCAAAATAAGTGTAGAGCTCGCCCGAAACAATAATATCGCCCGGTCGAAAGCCATCGTTTAGCACCGCCATTTCAGCTCGCATTTGGTGATTGCTCTGTGCATAAACGTTACGAATGCCGACAACTTCAACAGCACAAATCAGCAGCCCCGCCACTATGGCCAGCCAGAGATTGAGCCGGTAAATCCTGTCCACCATTAAAGCCAGTAAAATATAAAAGCCGATCGCTGCAAAGGCAAAATAACGCTCATGGAACACTGGCTTAAACAACGACACCACAATGCCAATCGTAATTGGCAGAGCCGTGTACAGCACTACTAAGCGAGTAAACCGTTGTTTGGTTTTATCGCCCTGCCAAAGCCATACCATCATCGCGACCACGACCAAGCCAACTAGCCAATAAGCTATATTTGTTAAGCGGCCATCGGTAAAGGTTAGAAATTGCCACACCGTGTCAAATGCGGTTCTAGTGCTGGTTGGTTGCAACCAGCTTAGGCCTTGGCCGCGCTTGAGCTGCGCCAACATACTGGGCAGCCAAGGTAGAAACAAAACTAAGGCTACAATGTTTGCCGCCCACCACCGCCAGCTTAGCCAAATGGTTTTTTCGAGCCTCCACTGCTTAAATGGCTGTAACAGAATCAGGTAAGCCCAGAGGCTAAAAACAGCCAAAACCGTAAAATAATGGGTGTACAGACCAGCGGTGATGGTTGTGGCAAAGGCCGCATAAGCCCAAAACTGTCTTGGTTTATTGACAATATTCATAACCGCCCAGAGTGCTAGCAGCAGTTCGAGACCAAGCAAGCCATACATGCGCGCCTCTTGCGAGTAACGAATCAGGAATGGCGCCAAAGCCAGAAAAACTAGTGCAAAATAGCCGGCTCTCCTACCAGCAGCTTTTTTGGCCACTACATAACCAATCGGGATTACGGCCGCGCCAGCAACAGCGCTCAAGCTGCGGACTGCCAGCTCGCTGCGACCAAACAAATTAATCCATAGATGGAGCAGCTCATAATAAAGCGGCGGGTGAACATCGCGAGCCGTCAATGCCCAAATACTAAACGGGTTGCGGCTCGCCAGCATTATACTGAAAGCCTCATCGTGCCAAATGCTAGCCTTGGCAATAAAACTAAACCTTATAGCCACGCCGAGCAGGGTTAGTAAACCGACCACAATAGCCGAATGTCTAATTATTGGCCGCTTAAGCGATTTCGGCTGATTCTGCACCATGGCCCCGTGCCTTGTTGTAGCGACCTGTTATCAGCCACCACTTTATCCTTACCAGATCAAAAAATGTCTGTAGGGTAGATTTAATGGCCTTGCCGCCAAATGAACCGCCGGCCACATCGTGCCAATCGGGCACACTGATAGTATCTATTCTATAGCCCAGCCGGCGGGCAATAGCCAAAGCTTCCATGTCGAACCCCCAACTAACAACCCGTTGTCGTTTAAATATTTGGCGAGCGGCCTCTGCCTCAAAAACCTTAAAGCCACACTGGGTGTCTTTTATCCCCGGCAGCAGGATTAGTTGAACCAAAAAGTTGCCTACCCCAGAGATAAACTTACGCAGTCCGGTATGGCTACTTTGCAAGTCACGCACACAAATGGCTATCGGTTTCTCTTCTTTCATAAGCGCAAATACATTGTCGATATACTTGAGTGGAGTCGCCAGGTCGGCATCCATAAACATAATGTAGCGACCCTTGGCAGCCATTACCCCCAATTTAACCTGCTTGCCCTTAAGGAACTTACCCTTTGGCCTAGGCCCAGCATCAATAACTTTTAGACTCTCAAATGCCTTGGCCTGTTTTTTGGCAAGCTCGGCCGTGCCGTCAGGGCTATGTAGATCCACAATTATTACCTCAACTGATTGCTTTTGCTTGCGCAAATAAGCTGACAACTCCCTAAGAGCTGAGTCTATTCGCTTGGCTTCGTTTAAGGTCGGTATAACTATACTTAAATCAACTGCCACTGTAGTTCACCTCGTAGGTGTAGAATAGAGCCTTTCCGCTAAAATCAGAATAGCGCGGTGTTATTGTGCCACCAGGAAATTTACTTTTTATTAAATCGATTTCGGAGCTGGATTGGTCACCAGCCGGAATAATAAACAATTTCTGGCCGTTGGTAAGCGGTAGGCTGCGCAAAGAAGCTTGATCTAAAAGATCATAAGACGATTTATAGTGAGTTAGATATTCGACAGGTTTGGCGCTGTATTCGTCTGCTACCAAATATTTGCGGTCACTGCCTTTAGAACTGTTAAGGTAGTTGGCGATTGAAGTCATGTTTTCTGAATAAGCAGAATATGTTTCGGGGTCCTGAGCCCAAGCCACAAAATAGGCCCGGTAGCCCTGAACTGCGGTCAACACCAGCAGGCCGCAAATCAAGACCAGGCCCAAATTGCGAGCCGGTGCATTAACCGGAAATGTTTTATACCACTTTTGAAGTAAATAGTTAATGCCAATGGCGGCTAGCAGAAAGGCTCCAACTTCGGTGCCAACGCTGCGCAAGGCATGGGGCAGGCTTTCGGCCGTTAAAACCGCCGGCAACATCATAACAAAGAACAGGGCTATAGTGGCCGCGTAAGCAATGCGCTTGAAACGTAAAAAACAAACGCCTAAGCCCAGAATCATCATAATACCTACAAACGTATTCAGCAGTGGTTCGCCCGGTACATTGTGGCGCGGATTTTCATCGCCAAACAGATTGTATTGGAGCAACGTCTTACCAACACCGCTAGCAAACGCTTGCAGCGGCCGGCCACCATTGAGCTGACTATTAAGCACGCTGGTACCGCCAGCCCGGGCAACTGAATCGCCAGGATTCCGAACAATTGTAACAACAAGTGGTGTTAGAACTATCAAGGTTGTAAGTAGGGCTATGCCAAGCTTTTTTAAATTTGCCCTTAGCCAGAGGCGCCTGAAAAGCAGCATATAAATCAACCCAGCCGCAGGCACCAGGGAAAACAACGAGAAGGCTGTATAGCTATAAAAACCAAGCCCAAAAACAGCTCCGGCCAACACAAAATACACAATCCGCGAGGTTTTGTAGGCTTTGCCTGCCAGCAACGCAGTTAGAGCCACAAACAAAGGCACCAGGCTGGCTCTAAAACCATCTCTAGTGATTATCACGGCCCATGGGTTTACAGCCATAATAAAGGCCGCCAATAAGCCCGCACGGCGACCAAACCAATCTTTGGCCAAGAAATAAACAACCACCACCGCTGCCACTCCGCCAAGAGCCGGCGCCATTCGCAAGGCTAGTGTTGTGCTGCCCATAAAGGCTACAAAAATTGCTTGCAAATAAAAAAACAGGGCTTCTCTAGGACCATTGGTGTTATAAATAATCCGAAAGTCATAACGATCGAACATCTTGAAAATATCTAGGCCATTCGCAGCTTCGTCGGGATGAAGCCCGGGCGGCAATTTCCACAACTGCCAGAACCTAAAGAACACTGCCAAACCAATAACTAACAGCAGCAGGATTAGCGGCAGATATTTCTTAAAGGTCTCAAGCTTGTTTGACTTGCTTTTCATCTACAAACACAAAGTATTTATACATTAGGTAATTATAGCTCAGTACTATTAAAATAGCTGCTGCTAGGGCAGTATTTCGTTCATCAAAGCTTTGGCTAAATGGCAAGCGCAAAAAGCTTGTAATCTTATAAACCACTGTCGATGGCCATACCCAGGCACCGGTCATTATTTTTAAGATAGCCGGTCTAATAATGTAAAGCCCGAAAGCAGTAATAGTAAAAAAGTAAACTATCCTCTTGCGAGCCACATGACGAATACGAAAAGTAAAGCGAGAGTTTAGCAAAAAACTAACAATCATGGCCACAGTGCCAGATATAACACCAGCCACGACCACTCCATTCAAGCTAATCATTTGGCCAGATACCACAAGGTTACCAAAGCTAGCTGTTTTGGGCAGTAGCGTGACTACCAGCACATTTAGAACCACAAAATCAACCAGCGTGTTAACCACGCCCACCGCTACGAACCTAATTAATTGAGCTACTTCACTAGATGATTTCTTTTTAGGCATAAGAATTAATGTTTATTATAACGACTTTTGTGACGATAGCCAAAAAATTTACTTGTGAGTACGATCTAAGCTTCTGAACAGCATCTGTTCTTTGTTGAAGAACAGTTCGATATCGCCAGTTGGGCCATTGCGATGCTTTTTAACCAAAATGTCGGCAATGTTTTTGCGCTCCGTGTCGGTTTCATAATAATCCTCGCGATATATAAACATCACCACGTCGGCGTCTTGCTCAATACTGCCTGATTCACGCAGGTCAGACAGCTGTGGTATCTTGGGCGAGCGCATCTCGACCGACCGACTAAGCTGACTTAGGGCAATTACCGGCACATCGAGCTCGCGGGCTAGCCCTTTTAGCCCGCGTGAAATTTCTGATATTTCCTGAACTCGGTTTTCACCATAAGCTTGGCGGCCACTCATAAGCTGTAAATAGTCAATGATTATCAGGCCCAAGTCGTGCTCGGCCTGAAGCCGCCTGGCTTTAGTGCGCATTTCTAGAACATTGGCCATGGCTGAGTCGTCAATATATACTGGCGCCTCAGATAATATCCCCATGGCTTTATTAATTCGCTCAAAATCACTATCCTCTAAGTTCCCGGTACGCAGCTTCCAGCTGTCTATGCCGGCCTCAGCTGCTAACAAGCGGTCAATCAACTGCTCTTTGCTCATCTCGAGACTGAAGATTCCAACCGGCACGCCCTCTTTTGTAGCAATATGCTGAGCCATGTTAAGCGCCAGCGAGGTCTTTCCTAAACTTGGTCTAGCTGCCAAGATTATCAGATCAGACTTTTGCAGGCCGGCTAGCAAATTATCTAAGCTTTTAAAGCCCGTGGGCACACCACGTAGTTTATTTTTGTCTTTGTGAAGACTATCCAGGCGGTCAAAACTCTCAACCAACACATCCTTTATGGGTGTAAAGTTCTGCTTGAGATGCTTTTGGCTAACATTAAACAGTGTTTGCTCGGCGGTATCGAGCACCGATTCCAGAACCGCAGATTCGTCGTAGGCCAGTTTGTTAATTTCGCTAGAAGCCACTATCAAGCGCCTTAATGTGGCCTTTTGAGCAACAATTTGGGCGTATTGTTGTACATGCGCCGCCGACGGCACCGAGTTTACAAGCTCTGTCAGATAAGTGGCCCCGCCCACTGTATCGAGTTGCTTTTTGTCTTCTAAGAAGCTGGACAGCGTTACCACATCGACTGGTTGACGTTTTTCGTATAGAGACAGTACAGCGGCAAAAATCATGCCGTTTTTTTCGACATAAAAATCATCGGTCGCCACTAGATCGGCCACCTTGATAATAGCGTCTCGGTCAAGCAGTAAGGAGCCCAGCAGGCTCGACTCGGCCTGAATGTTTTGGGGCGGCATTCTCATGCTATCTGGTTTATTCGCCATCAACCAACTCCCCTCCAAGTATGGCCATGGCTGAACTTATGAGCTCGCTGTCTTTGCTGTCGGGTTCGACATTAGACATACTAGTATCCTCAAGTTTACACTGCAATTCAATTGGTCGCCCAAATGCTTTGGTCATAGCTTTTTCTATTAGCGCCTTATTACGAGGTTCCTCTATGCGCTCTTTGTGAAAGCTAAATCTACAAGTTACTACAAAATTATCACCATCCATATGGTACTTGGCCGAACGCAAGACAGCGTAGAGTGAGTTGTTGTGCTGCTTAATAAGGCTAAGAGCCTTGGTGCAAAGCCGCTCAGCCTCGGGATTGTTTTTAGTTGGAGCTGACGGCTTTGATTTTTGAGGGTCAGTAGCTGGACTTGAGCTTTTGGTGGTAGCTTGGGAGGTATTCGCAGACTGAGCTTGGTCGTCTACGGGTCTAGCCTCTAGTGGCCCCAGAGCTATTTCCACTATTGCCAGTTCCAACGGTAGGCTCGGGTGCGTTGTTATTTTAAAACCGACCAGGGCTTGGGCCAGGGCCTCTATAGCCGTTCTTGTAAAGGCCAGGTTGACTTTGTTGTCTTGCTGGCTGGCCTGCAAAAGCTGAAGCCTTAATAAATCTAGCAGTTGCTGGGTAACCACCAGGCCATCGTAGCCACCTGCTAAAATAGCCTTTAGCTGTTCCAGGCCGCCATTGGCGTCACCAGCTTGTAGACTTAGTAATAACTTCTTCAAATCAGCCTCAGTAACACGACCCAAAAACTGCCCCACCTGTTCAGCCGTAATCTCCTCATCCATAACCGACAACTGGTCGAGCAAACCAATGGCATCGCGAAAGCCGCCGTGGCTAAAAGCCGCGATCGCCTCTAGACCGTCCTGGCTAATTTTAATGCTCTCGGCTTGAGCAATTTCTCGAAGCCTAGTTAGCATGCCAGCTTGGCCGATTGGCCGAAAGTCATAGCGCTGGGTGCGCGACACAATGGTCTCGGGTAGCTTATGGGCCTCGGTGGTAGCCAATATAAATATTACATGGCTGGGTGGCTCTTCTAGCGTTTTAAGTAGGGCGTTAAAGGCCTCGCGAGTTAGCATGTGTGCCTCGTCGATTATATAAACTTTGTAATCAAGTTGGGCGGGGGCGGTTGCTATGGTGTCGCGCAGAGCTCGAATTTCGTCAATTCCCCGGTTACTAGCAGCATCGATTTCTATTACGTCTAGATAGCTACTTAGCTCTTGGTCGCCCATGAGCTTGTTTACGCCGCGGGCCAGATTGCGAGCCACAGTAGTCTTGCCGGTACCGCGCGGGCCAGCAAATAAATAGGCATGCGAAACCACTCCCTTTTTAATAGCGGCCTGCAGGGTTTTGGTAACGTGTTCCTGGCCAACCACCTCGTTAAACTCGGCTGGGCGATATTTGCGATACAATGCTAAGCGCGAAATCTAAAAAATCCCCCTCTCATAAATCCATTATACTACGGCCATATTTTACAGTACATTGGCTGTGATAACATATAAGAATGATTATTCGACCAGCAGAAGCTCACGACGTTGATCATATACAGGCGCTCCACGATAAGTATGTCCTAGACGTGACTAAGAGTGGGGATCCTGCATACGGTGCTGAGGTTCAGCAAAGAGGTTTCACTGTCAGTGCAGAGGAGGCTTCAGCTGGTGATCGGATGAAAATCTCTAAGTTGCTAAGAGTCGCCGAAGAAGACGGCGATGTTGTGGGCTACATTGATATTAGCAAAGAAGAATATTTTCCAGAAGATGCCGATAACATCGAGTGGTTTAGTAAAGATCTAAAAAACATCTACTATAATGACGACACAGCATTAACACTTCATCATATTGCTTCTGAAAGGTAGAGTAGGGGCATAGCCACGAAACTGCTTACGGACGCCGTTGAAAGCTTGAAAGAAGAAGGATATAGTCATTTATTCTCAATTGTGGCCACTGCGCCACTAACAAATTGTGCCTCGATTATTTGGCACACCAAAAATGGTTTTACTAGGGCATGTACTCACCCACCAATAGATTTATTCGGGCTAAGAAATTATCAGGCCGTCTTGTTCTACAAACAAATTTGACTAGCTACCAATTACAGCTTCAATCGCCGCCCAATTAGCCTGGCCATGGGCAGGGATCACAATCGTTACCTCGTCGCCAGGTTGAGCCTTAAAGTAAGTTACGCTGGCATATAGTACTCGGTAGTGGTTATCGCCAGCGATAGCAACATACTGGCCGTTTTCTAGACCAACTGTGGCAATGAGTTTTTTGCGTTCTATTGGGCCTATCTGCTTATAGATAAAACTACCGTCTTGAGCAATGGTAAGTTTAAGGGTATCGCCTTCAACTAACTTGGACTTACTAGCATAATTAGCTGGTACAGGGTAAACCTTATCCCCAGGACCAATCATATTTTGTCCATCAAATCGACCCTCAATAACCTTACCACCTGCAGCATCGGCAGGGGCGGTTGCTTTGGGCTTGTCGACGCCGGCCTTCTCTAGCTGGCCTTGAAGTTTAGCAACAGCCTCTTGAGCCTCTTTTAGTTGTTGCGTAAGATCATCGACTTTTTTGTCGTCTTTGTTTGCCATTTGTTTTGCTCTTCCAAATTACTTGCTTTTAGTTTAGCAAATTGTGGTGATTATGCCAAACTAGAAAACTATTTGCACAACTCACCAAACTGTCCATAAAAGTCGTGAATATAGCCGGCGAGAACATTTTCTTGGATCTTCTTAGCAACTGAAAGTATTTCATCAACGGCTTCGGGGCTTAGTGTAAACTTCAGAACAATCTGTTTTACAACCTGGAGGTTGGGTTTACTGATAATTGCTTGCTGCACTATCTTATGCCATTCTAGCAGGTCTTTTTTTCTAATCCCGTAGTTTTCTTCACTCACAGAAAAACTATCAAAGTAGTCAGTATATTTGCCCCAATTGCTACATTCTGAATATATGTCGATATCTTCACAGAACTTCATAGCTTGAGAAACATAGTCTGACCTAGGCAATTTGTTATAGATCTCGTGAGATCTAATGTAATTCTCTCGAACCTCATCTACAAGCGAATGAAACATCAAGCCTGCAGTAAACGAATTGTTACTTTCTTTAATGGCCTGCATCGAAATGTTTTTGTAGTGCGTTTTGTTACGATCAATCACGCCCAAATATCGGATGTCTGCAAAGCTTGTTCCTAGAACAAATTCCTCGAGATTGAAATTCGAAAAATTGTTTTTAAACACTTTATCTGATAGTGCTATATGGGTAACTATTCCTGCCATGACCTTAATTATAAACAAAAAAAGACCCATTAGGGTCTTTTTTGATGAGATCCTTCGACTATGCTCAGGATGACAATATTTACTGAAGTTCAACTGTTGCGCCGGCTTCTTCGAGCTTCTTTTGAGCCTCTTTGGCTTCTTCGGTTGGAACACCTTCTTTAACAACCTTGGGTGCGCCATCAACGATGGCCTTACTCTCAGCCAAACCAAGACCCGATACTTCACGTACGGCCTTAATTACGTCGATTTTCTTTTCACCTGCTGCAGTAAGCATAATGTTGTAATTAGCTTTTTCCTCAGTTGCTTCGGCTTCACCACCACCGGCAGCACCGCCAGCAACAGCTACGGCTGCTGGAGCAGCAGCACTAACACCAAAGTGATCTTCGAGCACCTTAACTAGCTCGGCTAGATCGAGCACGCTAAGTTCAGAAATCTGATCGACCAAACCTTTGAACTTGGCAGGCACTTCTTTCTTTTCCTCTTTGCTCTCCTGCTCAGGAGCAGCAGTCTCTTCTTTTACTTCTTCTTTATTTTCTTCTTCGGCCATTTTAGGCTCCTTTCTTTTCTTGTATTGCATTTAATGCATACAGAAGTTGAGTAATATTTGCATTAAGAACGCGAGCGAATCCACTGAGTGGTGCGGCAATGGTGCCAACCGTTAAAGCGATAAGTACTTCGCGGCTAGGTAGTTTGGCAAGAGCCAAGACTTCTTCGCGGCTAAGTGTTTTACCAGATTCATCGATTGCGCCCAAGATCTCCAAAGCTTCGTTGTCTTTGGTAAAATCTGCAATAATTTTGCAGGTTTGGGCTTCGTCTTGACCAAAAGCGATCGCCATAGGGCCAGTAAAAATGCTAGTATCAACATCTTTTAGCTGGCTGCCGGCAACAGCGATCTTAACTAAGGTGTTTTTGGCCACTTTGTAGCCAACCTCGCCTTCGCGCAACTTGCCACGCAGATCGCTTATGGCAGGCACGTCTAGGCCTCGGTAGTCGGTCAAAACTGCAATTTTGCATGAATCAAAGGCTTCGCTCAATGCTTTTACATCGGCTTCTTTTTGCTCTCTGGTCTTTGCCATGAGCCTCCTTTAGAATTGTTATTTAATGTGCTTTTTGATTACCAAACAAAAAATCTTTGGAAACTCCAAAGACTCATAGTTTGAAAATCTATTTAAGATTTTGTAACCTCTTGTAGCAAATTAATCCGCCAGCCGGCGGAAGCTACAGTCTTTGGTAATCGAGAACTATTTTATCAGATTAGACCAGTTAGGTCAACAGATTTAGATCCTGGAGAACACTCTTGAGCTGGTTAAAATTCTCAAACAATATTGGCTTAAAACCAACTTCTTCGGCAGTTTCTAACGGCTTATCATTATCATCGATAAAAACTAGCTCACGAATATCAACACTCAAATCGTGAGCAAGTCTTAAGAATGCTCCAGGTTCAGGCTTCATAGCACCAATGTTGCACGAAAAATCCATAACATCAAAGTGTTTACCTAAACCTAAGGCTTTTATCTTGTGGTAGCCAGCTTTATCCATGTTACTGAGAATCCCAACCTTGTAGCCATTCCTGCGTAAATCATCGGCCAAATCCAGAATATCCCGACTAATGCTCTGCTTTTGTTCTGCTTCTAGTTGTGTTTTTGTTACATATTCGTAAAATTCATCCTTGCCCAGATCATGCAAGACAAGCTTAATTACGTCGTTATAAGTTATGCTCCCTTTATTCATCTTGTGGTTGTGTTGCCACCAAGCCCGTTTCCACTCTTCCTGGGTCACTCCAATGTGGTCACGGATGTGCTGCATTATTTTTTTTGTTGGCTCGCCAAAAACCACACCACCGTAGTCGAAGCCAACAGCTTTGTATTTAGACATTATTCTTTCCAGTCGCCAATGTTACGGCGATTTTTGGCATTTATGTGCCAGGCATGCGGATCGGCTTTTTGCACGTCTTTTATGAGTTTTTTACCTGTCTGCGTATACATCTTTGTGTTTGCAATAATGTCCCTCGGAAGCACTTTTCTCAGATCATTACCCCTAGATGCCTGCTCCTGTAGCTCCATGTCGATATCGATGTTGTCGGAATCTTTTACCACCTTAGCTTCTAGACTTTCGCGTTTTTCATATTCTTCCCATAAACCTAAAAATTCGGCCTCTATCTCTGTACCCTTTAGCATTTCTTTTATGGCCATCTCTTCTTTTCGTTCGACATAAACTCGACTTACCTCGTCTACATCCCCTATTCGACTTTCGGTAATATCGTGAACTAGCGCCATTTTGGCCACCTTACCCAGATCTGCACCCTCGTGTTTGCCGACCATCAAGGCTATCCAGGCTACCCGAAAGGTATGTTCGGCCAGGTTTTCAAACTCAGGTGTTAGAAAACGTCGCCAAAGGCGCTGAATATAGCGGATTTGGCCCATTTCGAATAAAAACTCGACATCGCGGTCTTTCACTGTTTGTACCACCAATCCAGACTCTTAGTAAGTTTTGCAACGTCAGCTTTAACCTGCTTATCGCTAACTTTTTTGGCTACAACATTGCCGATCAGTTCGCCTATTTGCTTGGCCTGCTCTTTGGTCAGACCACGACTCGTAAGCGCAGCCGTGCCGAGCCGCAAGCCACTTGGCCGCCAGGCCGATTTGGTGTCGAACGGCAACATGTTGCGATTGGTGATAATACCTAGCTCCTCTAGCTTCTTTTGAGCTTCTAGACTATCTACATCCTCCGGCAGTTTGGTGAGGCATAGGTGATTTTGACTTGGGCTAATAATCTGTAATCCACTTGCACGTAAACCCGACTCTAGGGCCTTGCAGTTGTCTAAGATGTTCTGGCTGTAAGTTTTAAACTCTACTTTGTCTGGATACTCATCCTCGCCCAATATTTCTAACAATGCTTGGCCACATGCCGCAATCTGATGTTCGTGTGGTCCACCACTGGTACCGGGAAAGATGGTTTTGTTAATAGTCTCCATATATTCATTCTTAGCAAACAGCATAGCCCCGCGTGAGCCACGCATGGTCTTGTGAGTAGTCATGCTCACAAAATCAGCGCCTTCGTCGCCAGCTTTGAACGGCGTGTCGTGCAGGCCAACCGCCACCAAGCCGTTGATGTGGGCAATATCAGCCAGCACCAAGCTACCTGCCTCGTGCGCTAGCCGACACATTTGCGCAAACTCATAAGCCCTTGGGTAGGCCGAAAAGCCAATTATGGTCAGTTTAGGCTTAGCTTTTTCAAGCTTTTCCTTATAGTCATCTAGGTCAATCTCAAAGGTGTCTTCACCAACATCTTTAAGATCGTAGTTAACCAATTTAAAGAACTTGTTGTAATTACTCGTCTCGTGCAAGTGGCTCAAGTGGCCACCATTGGCCAATTTAAGGCTCAAAATAGTATCGCCAGGCTCAAGCATGGCCAAGTAAACCATACCATTGGCGGGGCTACCGCTTAGCACCTGAACGTTTACACCATAATCACCTTTTGTGGCGTCAAAAACCTCCAGGGCTTTGGCTTGTACAAACTCTTCGAGCTCATCGACATAAACATTGCCAGCATAGTAGCGTTTGCGCGGGCTGCCTTCGGCATATTTGTTCATCCAAACTGAGCCTAAAAGTTCCAAAACCTTAGGGCTTGGATAATTCTCGCTTGCAATTAAATTCAGTGTATCGCGTTGTTTTGCAAATTCTTGTTTGGTGAGTTCAAAGAGTTTATTCATAACTTGATTATATACTAACCCCCTAAACACACTAGTCAATTTTAATTGAGTTTACAAAGTTTGAGTCAAGCTTCATACTACAAATACAAAGAGTTTTAAAGGAGTAACATGGCAGACAAAGACGCTCAAGCTGACGCATACTACTCAGAAGATGCTCCCAGCGAAGAATTTGATCTTAGCTTTCTAGATGAAGACAAAAAAGCCAATTAGGCTTGGCTTAGTTGTTCCGCATATATTCTTGCATCGTGACATCTTGCCCAATGTGATATTCTCACCGGGCAAGTTGGCTATTGAATTAGCCGAGAGCCTGGATCAAAACGATGTCGATGTGACCCTATTTTCGCCAGGGCCGGTGGAAACGAAAGTTAAAAATATCACCGCCGATATGAGCTATTTTGAGAATGAACTTAAACTGCGAGGCGACACATATACCGACCTGCTCAAAAAACACCCCTTTACTTTTGTTACCCTAGCACGCCAAGTGCAGGCCGAAATTATCGCCAAAGCCTTTGCCGTGGCTAACAATAATGAGCTCGACATTGTGCATATTTATACCAACGAAGAAGACCTCGCGCTGCCGTTTGCCCAGTTTTGCCAGGAGCCCGTGGTATTTACTCACCACGATCCGTTCAATTTTTTAGTTAAATATAAGAATATTTTCCCCAAATACTCACAGCTTAATTGGATCTCGATGTCGCTGAGCCAGCGCAAGGCCATGCCAAAGGAAACCAACTGGATCGCTAACATTTACCATGGCCTTGGTGTGGATCTATTTACGCCGGTCAACAACCCTAAGAACGGCTACATCGCTTTCTTGGGCCGGATAATCGAACCAAAGGGCTTACACCTTGCAATCGAGGCCGTAAAGAAATACAACGGCACGGCACGGCAGCCACTCAAACTTAAAGTCGCCGGCAAGCACTATGCCGAGCACAGTAAAGATAGTTATTGGCAAAAGACCATCGAACCCGAACTAAATGGTTTAATTGAATATGTCGGCTTTATAAAAGACGTTGGTGCTAAAAATGAATTCCTAGGCAATGCTAAAGCCCTGATTATTCCCTCACTCTTCGAAGAGCCGTTTGGCATGGTAATGATCGAGGCTCTGGCCTGCGGCACGCCGCTGATTGGTCTTGATTCTGGCGCAATCCCAGAAGTTATTGTACAGAATAAAACCGGTTTCATTGTCGACAGAACAAAAGATCTGCAAAAGATGATTGACGGTTTGGCCACAGCTATTGGCAAGGTTGAAGAAATCGATCGTAAAGCTTGCCGGCAAGAATTTGAAGATCGTTTTACTCTCGAGCGCATGTGTACCGAGCACAGGCAAACCTACAAAAGACTGCTATACACAAAATAACTCCTCCCAGTCATTCGCTATCGAAAGGTTCTGCCGCTTCGGGTGGGGAATCTAGCTGGATCCCCAATCGGGTCGAGATGCTAATCTACATTAGCTACAAAACAACTAGTGGTGCTTTGATATGTGGATGTGACTCGTAGCCGGCAAGTTCGAAATTATCTATACTAAAGCCATCAATGTCTTTTACACGTCCGATGATTTTGAGCTTTGGAAACGCATATGGCTTGCGTTCTAATTGCTCCTTGGCTTGATCAATCTGATTTTTGTACAAGTGGGCATTGCCAATCGAGATTACCAACTCACGAGCCTCCAACCCTGTTACATGGGCAAGCATTTCTAGTAGCAACGCATATTGGGCAATGTTAAACGGCAAACCCAAAAAAACATCTGACGATCGCTGGTACAGCTGCATGCGAAGCTTGCCCTTGGTAACATCGAGCTGGAACATAGTGTGGCATGGAGGCAAGCGCATAGCCTCGAGATCGGCCGGGTTCCAAGCATTGACAATTATGGCTTTGGAATTTGGATTATTCTTGATTTGCTCAATAGCCCAGGCCAGCTGATCGATCTCAACACCTTTGGGATCTTGCCAGTGCCGCCATTGCACACCATAGACTGGTCCTAGGTTGAGATCTTTGTCGGCAAAGTCGTCCCAATAGCGAATGTTGTTGTCTTGCAAAACCTTAATATTAGAGCTGCCCGACACGAACCACAAGAGTTCATTCGCCAATATCTTAAATGGCATCTTTTTAGTAGTGAGAAGTGGAAAGCCAAGCCGCAAATCAAAGCTCATTTGGTAGCCAAAAATCGATTTAACATCGACTATACCTCGGGTCGGTTTAGTCTTACCGTCTTTTAAAATCTTGGCCATGAGTTGCAGGTATTGATATTCAGGATGCTGCTTCATACTACCCATTATAAAACATCCTGTGTGACAATTCGCCGCACCTTCTTGCCGGCTGCCTCTAGCATGGCCACAGCATAGCCCTCGGAGTGATCATGTTTGTAAACCAGTTCGGCAATATCGGTATCGGCAAACATACGCGCGCAGGCTGGGCAAGGAAGCAAATTAATGAACACTGTTGTGCCATGCAGATCAACTCTACGTTTTTGAGCCTCCATAACCAGCTGCACCTCGGCATGTACCGTGTCGTAGTGATTTAGGTCGTGTGGCGGCGAGAAATTTCGCTCGCGCGAAGCTCCATGGTGCATAGCAAAGGTTTCGTATGGCACGATCTTGTTCCAAGTAGCAAGAAGTGGTTTGTATTTTTGGCCGTTCTTTTTGCCCAATGATATGCCGGTCTGGAAACAATAGTCATACGATCGACACGCAATCCGGCTGGCCCAATCCAACATTTGCTCATCAGTCATTTGGCCGCTCCCTTTACTTGGATACAGGATTGTTAGTTTCGGTGCCGCTTTTTTGTCGAACGCTTTAGCTTCTGCCTCACCCGCAAACGGCGAAATGAGTTCATGTACCACACCTTGATTTACCAACACATAATACTCCGGTCTTGTATGAAAAGATGAGTGCCAGGAGCCATTAATCAAAATGGCTTTTTGAAAAGGTATTTTTTCTAGAATGTGTTTAAGATTGCGCTGATGATAGTGAAGTGCCGCAATTTTATGTGGGCTTTTTGAGCTGTTCACCCTGTCAACAACTGACTGAACCGCCTTCAGTTGCAGGGCCTTAAAATGAGGCTGGCCGTCGAACCCATCTATAAATTCTTCTCTTGAGATGCCCAACACAATATTGCCCTTGGGCAAATACTCGCGCACTAATTGTTCGAACCGCTTTTTAGAAATCTCGCGCGGTGCTACTATAAAGGTAGCTTTTAGCTCTTTTAGCGGTTTCTTACTCGCAAAGGCCAGCTCATCCCAGTCAAGCTCTAGATTCTTCATCTTGATACTTCTTGGCAAAACGCTTAGACAGTTTGGTTATTTTTTCGCGCTGGGAGTTATATAGATCTACATTTTCTTTGGGTGTGTTTTTAAGTTTACGGTAATTCCAGGCCGAGAGATCGGGTGCATCGAATGGTATGGTGTGAAAATGCAAATGCTCAACTGTGCTTTGTGCGCCCGCACCGTCCTTTTGCACTATCTGAATGCCCTTTATGCCGTGAATTTCGCGAATTAATTTTTTGGCTATATACATAAACTTGCGCATGGTCTCCCACTCACTCGGCGTTAGTTCTTTAACAGATTTTACATGGCGGCGCGGAATGATCATAGCATGACCATCTATGTAGGCATAAAGCGCCACCACCAACACCACACCATTTTCTTCGTGGAACACATAGTCGTCGTTAAGATGGCAAAACGCGCATTTACCAACATTCTTCCAAATGTTTTCATATTCACCAGTTATGCGAGCGTCGCGATAACCTTCTTGTTTTTTGCGTTCGGCGGGAGTCATTTCTTTTCTTTTAGTGGGTCTTTGCGCAAGGTCATAAAGTCTTTGAACACATCGCCCAAGTGCCCGCCAATGGCGCGCTGTACAATCGAGGTGGTCGATAGCGCCGTTGACTGGCGCGGCACCACCTTGACCTTGCCACCGTAGCGGGTAACTATCTTGTATTCTTTGGATTCTTTGTAGTTCTTGGTCCAGTCTTCTTTAACCGTTATGTAAACGTCGGGTTTAAGCATGGCTAAGCTTGGTGCACAACTTGGTTCGGGCAAAATCGTTACAAAATCGACAGAGCGCAAGAAAGTCAACATTTCGGCTCTTATCTTCTCATCTAGAATTGGCTTGTTAGCACCCTTAACTTTGCGTATGGCCTCGTTGCTACTCACGCCTGCCACCAAAACATCGCCGTCGGCTTTCGCCCGCTCCAAATACCTACACTGGCCAGCATGAATTAGATCCCACGAGCCAGCTGTGAAGACGATTTTCTTATCTTTTTCTTTTAATTTATCGTGTAAGTCTATTAGGTCGCTTTGTGATACAAGGCGCTTTTTCCAGTCGGTCATCTCCCCTCCTCCACTACGTTGACTACAGTAGTTTATCACATTCAATTGTAGCAAAATTTCTTGGGTGCGTACAAAGTGTTCGTTTTGCGCCAAGAACTCATACGGGTTGTGTCGCAAGAATTTGTAAAAGTCGTGGATCAAGAAGAATTTAACCAACTCCTCACGCAGGTTATGCGACTGGCCATCGTATTTTACATGCACCTGAGCTAGCTTGGCTGCCCCGCGTTTAGCATAGCCAGAATACAGAAAGTACTTTCTGGCCTTAATGGCATCTTTATATTTACAGTCAACCAGCAAAAAGGCTAAAGTGCGGGCAACATCAAAAACTGGGTGTCCAAAAGCAGCTTTCTCGAAGTCTATTATGCCGGTAACTTTTAGCTCGCCACCTTCGGTATTAAATAAAATGTTGCTGCGCACAAAATCCATGTGCAAGGGCTGCTGAGCTGGTAGCATGCTGGCAGCATCGATTACTTTTTTGAGCTTTGTAAGTACACTCAAGTCGATGGATAGCTGAAGTTTGCTTTGCATAGCCCGAGCAACATCGCTCGACTCAAAATATGCATTCATTCTCTCTAGCAAGCTCATGCACTCTTCGGCCACGTTGGGTAGCTTGTCTTGATCTAACTTGCTTAGCACGGAATGCATGTCACTCATAGTTTTGCCCAGCAGCTTGAGATGCTTTTGGGTATAGGCCTCCCACGGGATTGTCTGACCGGGCAAGTAATTGTAAACTGCCACATAGCCAACCCCGTTGGCCCAGTGTAGAGTCAAGATCCGCTCGTCGGCTCGCTGGCGCGCTGGCATGCCGCTGTCGGCCACAAATTCCGAAACCCGGTTGGCGTTTTTTATGCGCTCTAGTATGTCTGAGTCGCGCTTGTAAAAAATCAAGTTAATGGTTTTGGCTTTGTCTTTAAGTAACACGGGGTAAGACTCATTGCGATAACCTTTTTGGGCCGGCAAAAGATTGCTGTACTGTATGCCATAGGCTTGCAGCGCTCGTGGTAGGGCTTTTTGGTACATTATTTTACCCTGTCTAGCACCACAAAAGAGTAGTCGTAATCATTACGCTCATCTTTCTTGTGAGCCTCACGCGAAACCTCTTTAAACCTGCTCGGATCGATCTCTGGCAGAAAAGCGTCGCCCTCGACTTCGGCATCAACCTCGGTTAGATAAATGCGGTCTAGAATCGGCAGGCTCAGCGCAAAAATCTGGGCTCCGCCAATTACAAACACATCTTTACTGGGAGCTTTTTTTAAAGCTTCCTCAAGCGAGTTAACCACTACCGTGCCCGGTCCTTTAAAGTCTTTGTTGCGGGTAATTACTATATTAGTGCGGTTGGGCAAAATCTTACCGATCCGCTTAAGCAAGTGCTCATAGGTATTACGGCCCATTACCACGGTATTGCCGGTAGTAAGCTTGCTAAAGTTAATCATGTCGCCTCGTAGGTGCCAAGCAAAGTCGTTGTCTTTGCCGATTACCCGGTTGTGAGCCATGGCGATAATTGCAGATATCATAACTTAAGTATAACTAAGCGGTGTGACAAACGTAAATAATTGCTAAATTTCCGGCGGTAGGCCGAGTCCCGAAGGACCCGGCCCAACGCCTACCTGGGTGGCCAGTCACGGCCAGCGACCCTGATCTCCAACTCAAGCTTCTCATCGACATCCCAGTGTCGGTTGATGTGGTCCGTGCCTTGGGCAGAGTCATGACCGGGCACCTCCCGAATCGTCGGTTCGAACTTGGCAACCGCCCCTTCTGCGCCCTCGGTTGTCAGATCCTCCAGGAAGTCGCTTTTCAGCCATTCCTCCTCGTTGTCGGGAAGACCGAACAGAATGCCGCAGTTCCCACACTTGCGCGCTCGCGACAAGTCAGCAACTGCCGAGTTGGCGAACAGGCCCATCCGCTTCACATTGTCGGGACCGAGGCTGCCTGCATGCACGGCCTGCATACCGAGCTCGCAGAAAGGGCACAAGCCCTCAATCACAACCTTTAGTCCAGGTGTGCCGTTGTTGTTGTAGACCGAAGCGGCCCATCTCTTGATGTCCATGATCTTCTCGTTTCTGTCGTCGTTTTGGTTGAGATCAAGGTTATTCTTGCACACCAGTGTGACAAAACCCAAGCATAACAAATACTAATTCCTCTTGAACTTTTAAAACAGTGATAATTATGGTAAATTCTTGTCGACCTATCAGCACCCACCCAGGAGGACGCCATGCGTGATCTTCAACTTATCAAGAATGCCAGCGTGTGCCAAGACTCACACTGGCTGCGCGATCCGACCGTCCGTACCCGCGAGCAAGCAACAGAACGTGGGCACCAGAACTGCCCCAGGTTCGACGAATGCAACGCCGGTGGCCTGCTAGGTCCCGGCAAGCTCAGCTGCATTCCCCGTTCTGGAATGGATGTTGCTCGCTTCGCTCGTGAAGGACGCGTTCCGGTCCGCCAGGAGATGAGCGACTTCAGGCAAGCTCCATTCCTCAACGAAGTCAGAGGCTTCATCGACCCATACGACGACCCCGATGCCGTTCTGACCGACAAGGAAGGTGCGTTCCAACGAGTCGAGGCTTGGGCCAACGACATCGTCGGTCCCGCAGAGACAAGCCAGCAACTTCAGGCCAACATCGCCGCTGCCCACTGCGAATTCCACGACGGGTTCTTGCCTGGCTGCAATGGCTGTGGAGTAGCGCGGGTAGCCGCGCTTGATCGGACTGATGTAGTTCGGCCCAATGGCATCCCCCAAGTGGTCGAGCGCGATCTCTGCCGTTGTCCCATCCTGCAAGTCGGCGACTTCTGTCCTGTCCACGGCGGCTGAGTCGCAACCCGCCCCTGTCAAACAAGAATGCCCTCGTCTTGACGGGGGCATTCTTGTTTTAGATATAATCTTATTTTATTCGCGGGCTTCTTTGAGAGCCTCAGATGGATCGAGCTTAATGCTCGGGCTCATACTAGAGCTAATGTACATTGATCGAACGAATGTGCCCTTAACACCGCTTGGTTTGGCTTTGTTTAAGCCATCAACAGCGGCTTTGGCGTTAGCCAACATGTCAGTTGGCTTAAAGCTAAGTTTGCCAAAAGCAATGTGCACAATGCCACTCGGGTCATTCTTAATCTCGGCTCGGCCCTTCTTGATTTCGGCTACCGCCTCGGCTGGCTTGGCAGTTACCGTACCGCTCTTGGGCGATGGCATAAGGCCCTTGGGACCCAACACTTTGGCATGTTTACCCAGCCCGGCCATTTGGTCGGGTGTAGCAATTAGAACATCGAAGTTAAACTTGTTTTTACCGATCTCATCTAAAATTTGAGCGGCATCGGTGCTATCGGCACCGGCCTTTTTGGCTTCGGCGGCTTCTTTGTCACTGGCAATTACAGCTACCTTTACGGCTTTACCGGTGCCAGCTGGTAGTGAAACCGAGCTGCGCACCATCTGGTCGGCTTGACGCGGATCAATATTGAGTGCCACGTGAAGTTCGGCAGTTGGGTCGAACTTAACCTTCGAAACCTTGGGCAGAACCTCTAGGGCTTCTTTGAGCCCATAGAGCTTATCTGGCTCAATCAGCTTGCGGGCGTCCTTTTGAGCTTTGGTGTACTTTTTTACCCTTGGCTTTTGAACAACTTTGGGCTTAGACTCTTCAGCCTTTTCTTTGGCCTCTTCTTTACGAGCTTCTTTCGCCTCTTTTTCGGCTTCTTCGGTTTGTGCTTTGGCACTACGCTTACCAGCCTTGGTAGTAGCTTTTTTAGTTTCTGGCTTAACTTCTTCGGCAGTAGCCTTGGCCTCCTTAGCCTTCTCTTCTACCTTTTCTTCTTTTGCCTTCGCGGTTTTCTTTGATTCTTTTTTGGCTTCTGCCATGAGTTACTCCTTTCGTGGTGCTTGCGACTAAAAGTGTCTCCCACCTATCAATTTTTACAAACTACTTGGTTTCTACCTCTACGCCCATGCTGCGAGCCGTACCAGCAATTACTTTCTTGGCAGCCTCAACATCGTTGGCGTTTAGATCATCTATCTTTTCTTTAGCTATCTCTTCGAGCTTAGCTTGGCTTAGGGTGGCTACCTTGTCTTTGTTGGGCACACCCGAGCCTTTTTTTATACCAACTGCCTGGCGAATTAGCTCTGCCGTCGGCGTGCCCTTAATCACAAAAGTCATGCTCTTGTCTTCGTAGATAGTCACCAGAACAGGCGTTGGTTTGCCCTTGCGGTCTTGAGTGGCCTCATTGAATGGATTAATAAAGTCCATCATATTAACGCCATGTTGACCCAAAGATGAGCCAACTGGTGGGGCTGGAGTAGCTGTGCCTCCCATAATAACCATTTTTACTTTTGCGTGGATTTTTTTAGTTTCTGCCATAATATTTCCTTTCTAGACCTTCTTAACCTGTAAGCTGTCTAGTTCTACTGGGGTTTCGCGACCAAACATGTTTACCAGCACTTTGATCTTGCCCTTTTGCTCGTCGATCTCGTTTACTGTAGCGTCGAAGCCCTTAAACGGACCATCGGTAATACTAACCAACTCACCCAGGCTAAAGTCAATCTTATACTTTGGATCTTCGATGCCCATTCGTTTTTGGATTGAGGCGACCTCGGCTTCGCTCAAGGGTGATGGTGTGGTACCCGAACCGACAAAACCAGTCACATTTGGCGTATTGCGAACCACAAACCAGCTGTCCTCGGTAACGGTCATATGCACCAATATGTAGCCCGGAAAAATCTTGCGCTCTACAATGCGGCGTTTGCCATTCTTGATTTCTATCTGATTTTCTTTTGGCACCACGACATCGAAGATCTTGTCTTTCATCTCCATGGTTTCGATTCGCTGACGCAGTTGTTCGGCCACTTGGTCTTCATAGCCTGAGTAGGTATGGATTACATACCAGTTTTTTAAATCGTCTGATTTTTTCATGCGCTTTTTCCTATAAGGAGTTTTTGTAAGATTGCTTTGAAGGCTACATCTAGACCGCTCAGATAAACACCAACTACCAGGGCTGCAACAACCACAATTGCTGCTAACCACAGCGCTTGTTTGCGGGTTGGCCAGACAACCTTTTTGAGCTCCTCGATCGAAGCCTGAATGTAGTTTGTAATACGATTCATAGCTTGGTTTAACTTAAAAAAGCCCGGGGGCTTTTGGTCTTTTTTATGTTTATACAGCTACATTCTACAGATATTTAATAGTTATGTCAAGGAATGTTGTAGCGAATGTTGCGCGAGCTGGGAACAATCCGCTGGCTGCTGTTTGGCAGCTTATTTTGTAGCTGTGTCATGCTGGCCTGAACTGTTGAACTGGCCGAATTGGCAGTAGACAACAAGGCCGCCAGAACCATTACCACAAATAGCAGATATACAAAAACCGGCCAAGTTCTTTCTGGTAGTGATTGGTGCGTCTTAACTAGTCTCAGCTGTGTGGGCTTTAATCTGGATTCGACCCATCTGTAAACACCTGCCCATTGTTGCCAGTTTATTAGATCTAACCATACCAATATCAACAGTCCTGCCAAGAACAGCCCTACAAAAATCACTGTTTGTAAAACCGGATTATTGCTTAAACTCACTAATCCCCAATACACCCCGGCGGTGGTTACAAAGAGTAGTCCAACTTGCACAACTAGGTTTGTAAATTGAGCTACGATCTCGGCACAAAACCAAGCAAAGTGGCTTAACTGCAGATGCAAACTTCGCAAAACAGATCTAAATATACCGGTGTTCGACTGCAGACAGATCAGCTGTGCCATCTGCAAAGACACATGCGCGGCAATTGCAATAAGTGTAGCTGCAACAAAAAGTAAAATGATTTTGGCAACGGTAACAGGCTGTAAGAGCTGGGCTAGCGACTCTAGCCTTGAAACAACGACGTAAAGACTCAACAATAATATGGCCGCCGCCACTATCCACTTGCTTACAACAATCACAAGTTGACTAAAGAATTTAGCGTTAGCTTGCCTCCAACTTATCCGCTCTTGTTGCAGTGCGCCACTAACTCCGTATGGAAAAAGCAGCGCCTGAAAGCCAACCGACAGCATAGCAACCAATACCAGACCAAGTAAAATAAATACATACAGCCAATAATGTGAAGCGTTGAGCCAGTTACGAGCCGTGCTTTCTACGCCGGCAAGATTAACGTTTGCCAACCAATACGCATTGGCCACGATTATGGGTAAGCTTATAAGCAACACAAAACGCCAGCTAAAAACGTTTTTTAATAAGCTTGCCAGCAAGAGCTTTGAGCTAATTGGTGCAGACAGGCTGCGCCCTACCATTAGTCGCCAGAGGGTATTTTCTGTTGGGGCTATATGGGGTTTTTGGAGGTTATTAATTGGCTTTGTGGCATTTGGCGTCTTCGATTTAGACTGCTTAGAGGTGGCGTGGGTCTCAGATTCAGCTTTTTGTGGAATTCTTAGTTCTGATTGCAGCGACAAAACACTGCTAAACCTACTAATTTGCCGACTCGGCTCTTTGCCCGACCGAACAGAGTCTACAGGATTGTTTTGAACCGATCTTGTCATAACCATATTATACTAGTTTTTTGCGAGTTCATGACCGTATCTATATTTGGCTGTATAATAGAAGCTCTTGTGAAGGAGTTTAGGTAGCAAGTGATTAAAACTTGGCAACAAATCTTATTGGCCATAGTCAAGACAAGCCAGCCATTACGCTGGCTCGGTACTGCTTTAGTGTTTTTCACCGGCTATCTGTTTGCAAGCGGTACATTAAACTGGTCGCTGGTAATTGGCACCATTTATTTTATGTTGCCCTACAATCTGCTCATAAGCGGCCCCGGTGGCGACCCTTCAGATGAAAAAGAAAGCGCTGCCGGCTCAAGCACCAGTATATGGCGACAACGCTGGTGGCAACTGGCAGCTCTAATTAATCTACCATTTTTAGCGTATTTCTTTGTGATTGGCGATTGGCCTGTAAGATTAATAATGTCTGGGCTGATAATCCTAAGCTTGGCCTTTAATCTAAAGCCGCTCCGCTTAAAAGCGGTAGCAGTTGCTGATAGCGTGGTATTTAGCATAGTAGGCTGCGCCGGCCCAGCAGTTTTTGGTCTGGTGCTGGGGAGGTCTAGCAATTTTTACCTGCCAGCGCTGATAGCCCTGCTTAGCTGGGGCATTGGCAGCTATGCTTTCGGCACTATTCGAGGCATCAAATCAAATCGCCGAGCACGGGTTCACTCAACTGCCTCGACCCTTGGTATTCGCAAGACAGTTAGCTTGTGCATTCTACTTTATCTATTTACCGCCATGCTGGTTGCCATATTTTATCCCCCTACTGGCATACTAGCAGGAGGAATGTTGGCTCTTTACGCACTTAATGCCAGCTTTTTTAGAAAATACCGGTCAGATGTTCACGCCACTCAATTCGTTAGGGGCTGGAATAACATTCAGTGGCTCAACGTAATGGTTGGAGCCGGCTTAGGATTAATCTTACTATTTAATACCGATCCGTTTGGACTCAGGGGTAGCTATGCACAAATCTATGGTGTGTTTCTGATAGCCATATTTGGCATCCAAACCCTTTTAATCATACAAAATCTACTGGGCTTTAAAAGGCCTCGGTCTGGGCGGCTACAAGACTGGCCCAAGGTCAGCCTACTCGTTCATACCTATAATCAGGCCGACAACATATCTTCTACTCTACTAGCAGCCTTGGGCCAGAACTACCCCGATGTCGAGATTATATATGGAGACCTGGGTTCAACAGATAATACTCTAAAAATTGTTAAGGGGTACCAGGATCCAAGACTCAGAATAGTTGACATATCGCCAACCAAAGCCGGCTGGACAGTAAATGCCTGGGCCTCGCAACAACTGCTAGACCGTTCTAATGGTGATATAGTTGTTCTGATTAGTGCCGACACAATACTGCTGCCAAGCACGATCTCAACGATTGTGGCACTAGTAGAAAACCAACACCTCGACCTACTGTCTCTGCTGCCAGCCGATCAGAATAAGACCCTAGCACAGCAGATAATATTAAGCCAAAATCATTTTTTGTTACTCGGTGCTTATCCAGCCTATATGGTAACTAAGCATTGGCCCAAATTTTCACCGGCCTATGGAGGGCTTATGGCTTTTAGCAAAGCTAAAATTGCTAAGCTAGATGGCTTTCGCACAGTTCACAACAGCCCGCTCGAAGACTTCGAGTTGGCTGCCAGTGCTCGGGAGCACGGCCTAAAAACAGGATTTTACATTGGCAGTGACGTTGCCACCAGCCAGAATCATGCTGCTTTAAATCTTATACTGTCACAAAACAGCCGGCGATTTTATCCGACACTCCATTTTTCCACACCATTAACGTTGGCCATGAGCATTGGTAGTTTTGTGATTTTTTTACTACCGGTACTGGTGGCAATTGGTATGTTTGCAAACGGGATCTACGACGGGCTACCAATAATCTTAATAGCAATAGGATACAGTTTTGCAAACCGGCTAATTGTAGCCATAAGTACTCGCCAGAGCATTTTTTCTACACTTCTATATCCATTGGGCTGCTCCATTGTGATAGTTCAAATGATTGGCTCAATGCTTAGCTACGAGCTGTTTAGGCCCCGCTGGCAGAATCGGCGACAGGCTTTCTAACTGGCTTTCATAACCTTTTCGGGCGGTACGGCTGGGGGCAAATCAATTGAAAACGCACTGCCTTTGCCTACCGCACTACGAAAACCTAGTCTGGCACCAATTTGTTTTGCTTGCCGGGCAACAATATAAAGCCCCATGCCGGTTCCAGAAATCTGCTGGACTTCGGCGGTGTTGGCTCGGTAGAATTTCTTAAACAACCGCCGCTGATCGCCGTCGCTTATGCCCAGGCCTTGATCAACTACGCATAGCCTAAGGCCACCCAGCAATAGCTTTGACTTACGGGCTGTTATGAGAATCTCCTTGCCTTTGGGGGCGCTGTATTTTATGGCATTCGTTAGAAAGTTGATCATAATTTCTTCAAGTCGCTGTTCGGAAGTTGTCACTTCAGGTAGATTATCTTCAAAGTAGGTTTTTAGGCTTAGTCCTTTGTTCTTGGCTCGATCGGTAAAATCACCTACCAACCGGTTAACAAGACTGCTCGCATTTATTCTTCTAAGCTCCGTATCAAGCACCAGCCGTTGCGAGTGCGAAAGATCCGAGATGTCTTGCAAGAGCCCCGACAAATAGAGAATGTTCTGATGAGCATCGTTTAAAAGTTTGAGGGCGGCTTCGGGCAACTTGGTAAAGCCCGGGGTTAGTACGGTTGAAACATCGGCCTCAACCGTAGCAACAGGCGTTCGAAGCTCGTGCGATACGATCGAAAGGAATTCGTCTTTTTGGCTCTCGAGTGATTTTTGCTGGCTAACATCGCGAGCCAATACAATCGCTCCAGTTGTCTGACCCTGATCAATTATAGGGGTGGCAGCTATGTAAACGTTTATGGTCCCGGTCTTGCGCTGCAGGATTAAATCATCACGAACCACTATGCCGCTGGTGCTAACCACTGGTGGCCAAATGTTCACCGGCGAGCCATCTCTGCTAAGCGGTAGCACCTCCTGCAGGCTCTCCCCTAGTATGTCTGCATGGCTGTCTATGAGTTCTAGTGCCGCCGAGTTGTACATGGTAATAAGCCCCCTAGGATCAACAGCAATAATAGCTTCTGCCAAACTATTTACCAAGGTGCGCATACGAGCATTCTGGCTACCGCTACTTGGTGTGTCCGGACGAGCTGGCAGGCTCTGGCGAAAGCTCAAAGCTTCGTTTTTGGATTCCATTATCCAATAGGTTGCCAAACTAGTGGCAAAGATTAAAAACAGCCCGGCGCCGAGTAACAAAACTAGTGCCGTCTCAGCCATCCAACCAACAAGAGCAATAACCGACCCAACTACCAGGCCAATTACAAGTGGCCAACCAATTCGACGGGATTTATTTTTAGTGGCCACGTCGTTTCCTTTTTTTAGCTTTGCGTAAAAGCAATGACGAGATTAACAGTCCGCCAAAGGCGCTAGCCAGCCCTACATAACCCCAGAAAAGTGTAAGCTTGGCAATTGCGGCAACCAGGCCGGCAGCTATGTAGCTTTGGGCGGCCTGGGTATTTGCTGGTGGTGTTTTTTGAAACAAAAACTGAACAATAAGTGGTGCTACTAGGCCGAGTATTACAAGCAAGCCGCCAGCGTAAACAAAGGGCCAGCTTGCGCGGCGCAACATGCGACCAAGTGAGCCAATATTTAAGATAACTATTAGCCCAATGGCTGCAAGTGCCGTTAGAACCGCAACGGGCAGGATTTGTTGTGATCTAATGTAGATGGTCTTAATTGCCTCAAGAAGCTGTGTCATACTTGAGCTGTCTTTTTGACCGCTGGCAATAATTACCTGGTCTGGTACGGCTGCTATGGTGGCAAACCGCACCTGGGTAGCCGACAAAGTCGGCTGGTCTGCAATTAAACGATCGGCGAGGATATCTTTAAACTGGCGTAAATCGATCCTAAGGCTCAAACCACCTGAAGCCGGCTCACGCAGCCAGTCAGTAAGCAGTACTAGCTCGGGTTTTAACAACGATTCGGTTAGGGCTGGCGTTATAACTATTCCCGTCGCTGTCTGGATTGGCTCAGCAACATTGCTGGTCTTAAGATCGCTCACTATTTGTTCTTTAATAGCCATACTCAAGCCATCGTAGGTTTTGGCCGACTTTAAAAAAGCATTCAGACTGACTGAATTAGTAAACACACCCTGTATGGAATAGCAAACCACTGCCACCACTAAAGCCAATGCAGCCAACGCTATTAGTACTTTGTTGAGCAAACGCATGAATATTCCTACTCATGCCATTGTAGCATAAGCGCTATGCACGGTTAAAACCAACCTGTTTAAAGTGAATTAGTCATACTGGGCTTGGCAAGTGATTGGTCGCCGCCCAGACTTGCCTTTAGGCTTTGAGCTGCCGTCTCGGCAGTTTGCTTAAATTGGCCGATAGCGGTTTCTATAGAGTCACGTTTTTGCTGATCCAACCTAATCAATTCATTCTTAACTTGGTCTACCGCACTGCTGTTCTGCTCGAAAGCTAGCCGGATACTCTGTAGGCTTTGAGTTAAGCCCTGCCTAACTTGGTCTGACGGCGCAGCTTTTGAACAATCACTTTGAGCAGTATTAATGGCAGCCTGAACCTGATTTTTAAACTCTGTGGCCACAGCGTCGATATTGCCCCGGTCTGAGTCGATCTTGGCGTCGACTGCGGTCCGAAAATTGCTTATAGCTAAATCGACGGCAGTACGACGAGTCGCAATGGCGCTTTCAATAGTTGACCTGTAATCTTCAACGGCTGTCTTTTGGGCAGCGGTTTTGGCGTGGTCTGCGAGTGCGGCATATTGTTGGTTGCGACGCTGGTCCCATAGACTGCGAGCCGATTTTAGCCGACCGTCAAAATTATCTCGGCGCTGCTTTATGCCGTTTACAAAATTCGGCCGGCCGTTATCTATACTCGAGCGGTTGGCGTCGATGTTTGCAATAATGTCTTTAGCAATAAAGCTTAGACGGCTACAAAAATCTGACTTTTGTTGGTCTGCTTGGTCGGCAGCTAAGGCCGGCGGCACTATAGTGAGTGCAAAAACAGCAATAATACTTATTGCCAGTATCTTGTTTGGTCCAAAATTGGATCTAAAAGTTAACATTGGCACTACTCCCCATGCGCTTTAACGAGTTTGCCGAAGCAGTATAAATATCAGCTGTGCCATCACTCGAGGAAGCATTGATCTGTTCGCTTGTGCTATCTTGGATCATAGTACTGTTGGCGTTACTAATGCTGCCGTTGGCAACAGGTGGCACATTAACATTAGTGGTTGGCTGGCTACCACTTCGAAACCAAACGATACCAACTAAGCCAATTACAACTAGCAACGCAGCCATGGGCAAATAAGCTTTAAGTGGCGCCGGCCAGCTCAACTTACTGGCAGTGGCCTGTAAAACAGCCGGGTCAGGATTTTGTGTAGACTTCAATTCATCGATAGTAATATTATTCAAGACTGCCTTAAAAGCAGCTTTGGCATCTGGCCCCGTTTGCTGGAGCTGTCCAATTTTCATTGATAGCTCGACGTCTTGTTTTAGCTTAGCAGCTATTTCTGGATTTGAGCCATAAATCTCACTACGCTCATGGTTGCTTGTATTGGGCGCGGTGGCTTTAGCTAAGATTTCGTCGTAGTTATTTTTCATCTTTATAAATCCTATTTCTTAGGCGCTGCAGCGCGCGCGATACTGCCTTGCGAGTAGCGACTTGGTTTTTTTGAATAATCTGTGAAATCTCTTGGTTATTCAACCCCTCAATAAAACGCAACCGCAAAACTTCGGCATCTATATCTGGGAGGTCCTGCATGGCGTCTAAAATATGATGAACTTCTTCTGATTCTATAACGCTTTTTTGTAAATTCTGTGACCTGTCAGCCAGAAGAGCCAAGATGTCCTCGGAATTCTCAAGCTTGCGGGCTTTTTGGCCACGAAAATGATCAGCCAATACGCTACGGGCAATTGTATATAAATAAGCCGCCGGGCTATAGCCCTGATCTCGCCAGTTGTGCAAATTTTTGTAAAATTTAATGAATGTTTTTTGAGCTAAATCCTCAGCATCGTCACGATCACCTACCCTTAACAATATGTATCGTAAGATAGGCTGATAAAAATGTTGATACAGCTTCTCGAAAGCCAAACTATCGCCAGACTTGGCCTGCGCGATAAGGGTTAATAGCTCTTCTGGGCTAAGATTCATAGACGTAAGTGCTGGCGTTACCTTTTGGTTAATTGCCCCAGATTGCATCGACGATTCTAATTCTAACTGCTCGCCAGGAAGGCACCATAGCCGACACAATGCTAACGCCAACCAAAATTAGCACATTCGTTAGTAAAAAGCCATAGTTAAGAGCTAGGTAAACATCGCCCAGCGGAAAATTGAATGGATATCGTTTTTCGAGCGGCACTGCTATAAACATAAACGCCAAAACGCCCAAAAAGCTGCCTAAGATCGTGTAAAACAATCCGCGTAAGATATAGCTCGATACAATGGTGGTAGAGCTTATACCGATAGCACGCTCAATTCCAATTTGGCGTCTTTTGTTCACGACATCAACATAGGTGATAATAAAAATTGTCAATCCCCCTACCACCAACGCCACTACGCGCAGGATTCTATTAACGACTTCCAACGAGCTGGTGTAGCTTTTAACAAAGCCAGCTCTTTCTTGCCAGGTTCTAAACTGCAGATCTGAGCGCAAAGTCGCAACCTGGCTAATTACCGACTGATCACTGGCGCCTGGTTTGGTTTTAATGTTTATAGCACTAGCCCTGTCAAAACTACCTGGCTGAATAGAGTCGAATTCAGCATCTGAAATTAGAGCCTTCAAGTCAGCTTGAATAAATTCTGTCTGGTATATGCCTTTTACAGTGTAGTTTTTCTTAACGCCATTCGCATAACTCACGGTTACGGTGTCGCCGGCTCGGGCACTCTTTAAACTATCACTGTACAGCTCGAGCTTAGTTTTACCCGCGCCTGCAATTTGCGCACCGAGTACAATCTGATCACGATCGCCCGGCTGCAAGAATGAACCCTCTATCATATAACCAGGCACGGTATAGACTTGGCGAAAACTAGGCACCTGTACACCAGAAATTTCGGCCGTGCCTTGCTCACTGCCAAACTCTATCTGGGCACTGGCAGTCCTGGCGGCCGTAGCAGACCTTACCCCGTCTATCTTGTTAATCTGGTCAACAAGCGATTGGACGTTTGTTATTAGCTCACCAGTTTTGCTCGACTCTACCGTAATGTTGCTCGTAAGAGTGTCTACGAGTTTAGTATTGGCCGTGTCAATTACACCCTGAAGCAGTGATGGCGTAAAAACTAGATTAATATAAACTAAAATCATCATGGCCATCGTCATAATCGACAACCAAGTATTGCCCCTAAAGATTGATCTTACAGCCAAGAAAAACGCTACTTGTAGCCTAGCTATCATCGGGTATCTACTCTCATCACCTGGCCGTCTGCTAGGCGCACCACACGATTTGCATAAAAGACATCATCTGGATCGTGACTGACAAAAACAACAGTCGTAGAGTACTCTCGGTTCAACCAGTAGAGCGTTTGCATCACCTTCCAGCTTGAGGCCGAGTCGAGATTTGCGGTTGGCTCATCGGCAAAAACAATTTCTGGCTTATTAATTAGTGCCCGAGCTATTGCTATCCGTTGCTGTTCACCCCCCGAAAGTTGCTTGGGGCGATGATCCCGCCGAGCCAACATATCGACTGCGTCCATTAGGGTTATAGCTCTATCCTTGTAGTCCTTGTTGTAGCGCCCTAATGCCCTGGCCGGCAAAAAAACGTTTTCTAGCGCTGTTAGTTCTGGCAGTAGGGCATATTCCTGAAAAACATAACCAAACTGTCCGAGTCGAATGCGCGACCGCTTAGACTCTGGCAAGCGTCCAACATTTATTCCATCCAGGCTAACCGTTCCGGCGGTCGGCTGGTCAATCAACCCCATCATGCGCAATAAGGTGCTCTTGCCAGAACCAGACTTGCCCATTATACAAACCATTTCTCCGGCGTGTATCTCTAAGCTAACCCCGCGCAAGGCCGTGACGTTAACCTCGCCTAAATTGTAAATCTTGCTGACTTTTTGCAGCTGCAGCATACCTTATATAGTACTATAAAGCGGTTATGTTTGCATGCTGTCTTAAGATACGCAAAAAAACCAGTAAGCTGGCCTTTTTGTTAAACATGGCTGGTTACTACTCACCCGGTGCTTTTTAAGTCCACTGGTATCAACTTTTTTATCTTACATAAAGGGCAACAAACTCACACAATCCTGGTGCACAGTTAAGGTTGGGTTAGAATATGTTAACTGGGTTGTAGCCACTGCTGGCTTCGGCCCCTAAGCGCTCGGCCTCTTCTTGTTGGAGGGCGGCAGCTTCCAGCTCCTCAGCTTCCCTCATCATGGCTTCGGCTTCGCGGTGCATGGTTGTTGAATCCATAACACACCTCCTTCATTACAAACTAAGCTTGGCATATTTTGTGGCTCTCTGCAGTAAAAAATTATACTAAAAGCCAAGTTTCTATGGTGTGGCTGGTATAGAAGCCGGATTCAGTGGAAGTGGCTGTGTGCACGTACTTTGTGTGGGTTGACCCTCAAAGCGAGCTTGCAGCCATTCAGCAATTGTGGGGCCCGCTATCAGGGCTAGCTGCAGGTGCCCGGTCTGGCCTAACCACATAGTGCTGATATTCGAGTTTTTGTTACAGTACTGCTGAATAAGAAGAGCTGTGGTGTTGGGCAGCACCACATTATCGGTTAGCCCTTGGGCGATTAGGGTTGGCACACTTGGTGGCGGTGCCTGTGGAACCTGGTTGTTCGCAGCATTATACCAGTCTGGCTCCCGAACCGGATCACTTTTGTAGTAAGGTTGTTTAATAGCCGACCGAATCAAAATATTGGCGGTTTCATCGACCAGACACCTATAGGCCAGCCGCTGATAGTTCCGCAGGCCAGCTGAGCTCACCACTTCTTGGTTGCTAAGCCCAGAATAGTAATTGGGCCAACTTGCCGACACAATCGGCCCAATCGCCCAGGCCGCACCGGTGCTGTACTGTTCTTGCAAAAGTGCAGGCAATTCTGCGGCTGGGGCTCCAGCCGCTGTGGCAACAAGGCGTAGTTCTGGAGCGTAACTGCCAGCCAACTGGGTTGCCCAAAGCACAGCGTGGCCTCCTTGGGAGTGCCCAAACAAAGCGTAGTTGTTCGAGGCAGAGCTACTCAATAAGCCTTGGGCTGCTCGCACCGAGTTAAGTACATCCCGAGCCTCACTCTCTCCAACAAGGTAATATGGCTCACCAGCAGTACCAAGTCCGGTGTAATCGGTGGCTGTTACTACATAGTTTCGAGACATCATATCGCCTATCCAGGTCGATATGGCACTGGTGGGGTTTTGCTGTCTAGAGGGCGCACAATTGTCGCCTAGACCAACCGTGCCGTGGGCCCAGGCAACAATCTTGCGACCCTCGGCTGGCGCTGGTGCTGAGGGTACAAAAATCATGCCAGAACTTACAGCTAGCGTGCCGTTTGGCAACTGTGTGTAGTACATTACCCGATAGCCAGTACCGTTTGGTGGGTTTGTGCCAAGTGGCTCAGAACGAATTATCTGTCCTGGCTTGCCTGGCGGTAGCGGGTTGGGGGTAGTGTAAAACGAATCTAAACTGTCTTGATACTTTGTTGCCTGGTAATTACTATACCAAGTTTTTATGCCCCAAGCGGCTAGCCCAAGCAACACCAAGACAAAGATTGCCGTCCATACTTTGTGGCGACGAAACCAACTAAAGCGATTGCGAGTCTTATTGTCGGTCATTACTCCACACTATAGATTATGGGCTAGAATTTTACAAACTTCTTGAGCTTTTACTCGGGCTTCGTGGATTCGTCCCACGGGGTAACCAGTTGAAAAAAGTTACCGTCTGGGTCGGACAAGGTGGCCATGGTGTATTTTTCGTCACCACCAGGGTGGTAGGGTTCTTGCACAATGCCGGTGCCATTAAGAGTTTTTATGCGTTCAAAGTCGGCCTCAACATCTTTGCTTTCAAAGTTTAGCATAATCCGCTCGGGGTTGGCGCTCTTACCATTTACTTTATCGTGTGGACCAATCGAGATAAAACAACTTCCAGCTAAGTAGCCTGTAAAGCCAATCTTATCGTCTTGCCACTCGGGTTTCTTTTGCAAAACTCGGCCGTAGTATTCGGCCAGCTTATCAGCCTGTTGGCTACTAATTAATATGCTGTTCATGTTTAGCATAGTTTCAAACTCCATAGTTTCGACTCCTTTTAACTATTATATGCCCATGGGTCAAGGCACCGTTATCTACCCGACAGCTTGCCGTCCTCGATAGTGAATTTTTTGTCAGTCTTACCAGCAATCGCTAAATCATGGGTAACCACAATAACCGTTGTCTTAAACTGACGACTCAGACTGTGTAGCAGATCAAACACCATTTTGCCAGTTTTGCTATCAAGATTGCCGGTTGGTTCGTCAGCCAGCACCATAGCTGGCTTATTGGCCAAGGCTCGGGCAATAGCCACCCTTTGCTGTTCCCCGCCCGATAGACGGCCAGGCTTGCGGTGATGTTTATTGCTACCCAGATCAACTTGGTCAAGCAACTCGATGGCTCGTTGCTTGCGTTGCGGTTTATTGACACCACAGAACTCCATAGGCAACATTACATTTTCGATAGCTGTTAAATTTGGAATTAGGTTGTAGTTTTGAAATACAAAACCAATCTTGCGACAGCGATAGTCAATTAGCTTGCGATCAACTAGTTTGGTAATGTCGGTGCCATCCATTTCAATTCGACCATCACTCGGTCGTTCCAGCGCACCCAAAAGTGCCAGGAGCGTGCTCTTGCCGCTGCCACTTGCGCCCACAATCGAAACAAAGTCACCATTACCAACCGAGAGGTTAACTTTGTTAAGCGCAGTTACCAAGCTACCCTGATCGTTAAATGTCTTTCCTAAATTAGTTACTTTTAGCATTACTCTGTCCTCATTACTTCTGCCGGCCTTACCTTGGCAATCAACCAAGCTGGCACTGCGCTACCCAAAATCGCAATCAATAGCGCCGCCAATACGGCATAGCTCAACACATTCCAGCCTATGGCAACCTGAATGTTCCGGATTGCTGTGTTAGCATTTTGAGCAGCCCCTCGAATGCCGCCAGCAGCATGCGTGCCACCAGCTTGTTCTGTGCCCAAACCTGATCCAGCTTGTTGGACGTTATTTGTGGCACCGCTAGTAACTAACGTTTTGGTAACAGGATTGCTGCCGATTATGCCAAGGCCAAGGCCAATTACCATGGCTAGCAATGTAAGGGTTACAGCCTCCACAATAAATTGAGCAACAATTTTTCGATTAGTGGCACCAATGGCCTTGGTTACTCCGATTTCGCGCCGGCGTTCGCGCACAATCATAAGCATGGTTAAAAAGATAATTATCGCTCCAGTAACCACAGACCCCACTAAACCAATGAATGTAACACTCTTAATGCTTTCGAGCGGTGCTAATGCCTGACTAGAGGTATCTTGTTGGCTTACTACATCAGCGGCACTTCCTAACTTGGCCTGAATAGCGGTGACGGTGGCCTGCATATTAGATATTGAATCTACTTGCACAACAGCGCTTGTGATTGCGTTAACCTGATTAGATAAGCGCTGCTCAGTAGCCACCGGCATTATTATGAGATTGTCTGAGAATCTATTACCCGAGGTGAATATACCAGAGACGGCTACAGGGCTGCCATAGGCTTGAAATGTCGAACCAACCCTCAAGTTGTTCTTGCTGGCAAGCCCTTGCCCTACCAGGGCGATATTGTTGTTACTACCGCCATCGATGGTTTGGCCGCTTACTATACTGACTGTACCGCCACCAAAAGTCTGGAGTGAGCTCGGATTGCTAGTCCCCACCGCGATAACTGTTGGTGGAATATTGCCCCCCTCCTGGTTGCCAGATTCACTATGATTCTGGCGCCGGCCAAAGCTGCCAGCCTCGACTGCCGATTGTAAGTTAGTATCGGTTGAGTTCAGACGATCAACCAGCGCTGTTGTTACACTACCAACATGGTCAGTGCTCTTTACTTGGTTGATCTGATCGTTCGTAAGCGGTTCCCCTCCACCCTCGACGCCACGAGCGCCCGCTGGAGAAACAGTAATAATATTACCAATTGAGCCCTTAACCGAATCAATCTTGGCCTGTACTGCTTGGCGAGCGAGTACCATAATAATTGCCAGGCCAATACTAAGGCTCAATATGAGTACAATCGAAATTGTGCGTATGGAGTTTCGAAAGGCGTTGCGAATACCACGAGAAATAAAATTCATTTTTTTGTGAAAGCCTAGTTAGTGTATGTTTTAAGAAACGATCCCAATGTGCGACTGTGACCAAACTAAGCCAAAAACCCACTTACTACCTAGTGGTAGTGTGTTTGATCAAACTGTAATAGAAAGATCTATCCTGATTTTGGCATAAGTACAAGGGCAGCGTACGATCTTGGAAAGTATAACTTTGATTATAACGAAAACAGCGATCTCGGAACAAAATTCCGAAACCGCTTGAGGGGCCGACCATATGTCGCTTACCCCACCCACCCGGGTTGACTAACTCCCAGCAGAAGAGCCGATCCCCTTCCCTTTCAACTCTCGCGCCTCCTCTTCCAGCTCTTGAGGAAGCAGCGAGAGTGGATCGTCTCCGGTCTCGAAGTCCCACTTCTTCTCCTTCAGGAGAAATGGGAAACAGAACGCAGCCACTTCTTCATCGCTCCACTTTGCAACGGCCTGAGCCGCGCCCTCCGGATCCATCGGGAAGTGGCCAGTCAACGAGGACTGAAGGATGCCCTCGGCGATTGAACGAAGCGTAACTTCAGCAGTTTCCATGAGTCACCTCAACGGTAGTGTAGTCCGAGGCTGTTCCCCGAATCCTATGCTTTATATCATTTTTTATGGCTAAATTCAAGCATAACAAAAAAGACCCATTCGGCTTATTTAAGAGCTGGCTATGGTACTCAAGCTGCACCCTACGCCATAATCGCCAACTCTCGGCCGGCAACCATAGTTTGTTAGTCGGTCCCCTGGCTCGTAGGGTTCGGTGCGGCAGCATCATTTGGTGTTTGGCTAATAAAAATCGAGGTTATTTGTCCGTCTGCGCCAACCGTTGCAGCCACAATATAACCATTGCCAGACTGACCAACAATGGCCCCACTGCCAAAGTACTGGGCGTTCGAACCTTGCTGCAACTGCTGCAGTAGGGATTGTGAAAGATTCCAATTCCAGCCACCGCTCGCACCTTGCAGGGCAGCCAATGAGGCTAAGATTTGCTGAGGTGATTGCTGGGTAGTGCTGGAGCCAGCCAACGCAAAGGTTACCGATTGAGCCAGAATAGCCGAGAGTTCCTGGTAATTCTTGCTGTCAATAGCATTTTGTATCTTATTGCGCAGATCTTGCGGAATGTTGATTTGAACGCCGGTTGCACTCTTTGTGTTAGCATTGCTCTCAGAGCTTTGCGACTGATTGAGCTTTTGCCGAAGTTGTTCAGATTTTTTCTCAAGATCGGTAATTTTACCCTTGTAAACAGAGGCTGTTACAAGATATGTTAATACATTGGTGCCAATTATCAACAAAGCCACCAGTCCAACCAAGTACCCCGTGGAAAGGCCCTGAGCACTTAAGGTTGAAGCGGCTTTTTTGCCAAGCTTATTGCTGGTCTCAGGTTTTTTGTTGCCTGGTCGATTCGAAATTGTATAGCGTTCTGGCATAAGTGCTTTGATTATCTCAAATGCTGTGTGTGTGAGCAACAAAATAGCCCCGCTTGGGGCTATTTTGTTGCTATACTCGGCTGTCTATCGGGTTACCGAGATCGTTGCACCCTGTTCGGCATCTGGAGCCGAGACAGTAATCCGATTGTTGGAGTCTTTTACAACAAGATACTTTGAATCATTAGCATTGTTTGAGCTAGGGTCGCGTGGGATTTTGACCAAATACTTACCGTTGTCGGTTAGTACGCTCAAGTCAACAAGACCTGTGCAAGTACCGCCTGGAGTAATACAGGCGTTGCCGCCAGCAATTGTAATGCTCGATGGAACATTGCCGTTGTTATCAATCGAGTATTGATAGATAGCATTAATTAGTGTGTTAACGTCGCTACGACGCTGGGCGTTACGAGTGTCGGCCAACTGTTTGGCCGGGTTAACGGCCAAGATTACAATTCCGGCCAGAATTGCAATAATTGCCACCACCAGCAAAACTTCGATCAAGGTGAAGCCTTGGTGTTTTTTAATTGATTTGAATGATTTGAACATAATTACCTCTTTTTTATTTGTTATAGTTGCTTAAGTCTATAGTAAAATGCTTATGTTTATTTTGCAATAGCTAACCGAGAATTTTTTACGGGACTTCTTGCCAGCTATGAATGTTCAGTGTCGGCCCCACTCGATCGAGAGTTACAATAAGTTTTCGAGTCACATTTTTACCTGCAGGGTCAACCGTACCAGTTGTGTTTATTACATAGTTGGGTGATGTGCCTGTGATTGTAGAGCTACAACTGGATTTTGCCGCCGTATCGATCGTAAAGTTGGCATTTTGAGGCGTTGGTAGCGCAATGTTCGCCTGTATGGCGGCCAGTGCCAGCTCGGCACAGCCATCGGCCGCGGCCATAGCTTGAGCGGACTGCTGGGTGCTAAGGCTGGTTTTGCTAGTGTTCACGCCCGAAAAAAGTAAAAGCAGGGCAACCACGCTACCAATAGCGGTCACAACAATTACGGTCATTAGGGTAATATAGCCGCTAGGTAGTGGCTTCTTCATCGTAGTGTAGTTGTCCCATAAAAGTTCTTTTGGTATTGCAGCTGGGGTTTATTTGCGGGATTATAGTAAGTTAGAGTAAAAGTTATATCGATCGAGTCTTTGCCGCCCGTTATGGTGCGATTAGTGAACAATAACTTACTAGCTGTCACACGCGAGCTGGTAAGCAAGCTGGTTGTGTTGGCACCCTGACGAAGCCGGATCTTGTTTACACTCTGGTCTTGGACTAAATCATAAACAGTTGGATTATTGGCAGCTATAGCAGTACTGAGAGACAACAAGGAGGCTGCGTTGCCAGTGGTTGGTGAATTAACTGCAGCGGCATTACGAATAGCCTGTGTGATATTGGTTAATACTAGCTGACCCTGGTAATCAACCTCCTGAGTAATCTGATTTTTTATTTTCTGGTCGGCCGCTGAGGTAGCTACTGCCAGAATAGTTCCAATAATTAATGAAAAAATAGCGACATATAGCAATAACTCTACTAAGGTATACCCCCCTTTGCTGGAAGCTGGTTTTCTAAACCAATACATTAATTGTCCCATGAAAAATCAAACCAAACTGCACTGTTGCTTGGCCCATTAGCATTTTGGTTGGTCCAGGCTTTACCCGAGGGCGAACTGTAAATTGTGTTATCGGTGCCATTAAATACTCCGGTGTACAAGTTCTTGTTGGCATCGGCAACGATTGTCATTAGGTCGTCGGTATTTGGTCGTGCCACAAGCCTTGTTTTCTGTATAATTCCGCTGGCCGCCGGTAAACCCAAAACCGGGTTTACGTCCCAGCTGTTGGCAATAGAATCATAGCGCTTAAGCTTAGCGCTAGCGGTATTGTCGGAATACAATATCAGACCAAGATTAGAAGTTTTGGCTTCGTACGCCAAGTCAAGACTCAATTGTAATCCTGGAGCCGTACTGGTTGTGATTAGCTTGTTTGCAGGATCTTGCCAGCCGTTGGGACCGGGCGAGAACTTGTAGCAGTATATGGCCGGTGGGCTATCCTGATCTTTATCGCAACTAACAAAATCCGAAGCCACACTTGGCCGTGGGGCTTGAGCCAATGAGCCAATCGTCGAGCCTACTGGCTGGTTGTTTGAGTTAGAAACCGGATTCCAACTGCCAGAGCCCTGGCCGTCAGCTGTAAAGGTTCGAGCCCTTAGCGACCTGTCTTGAGTATTAACCGTATAGACCAGCGCACCAGTAGTTGGATCTATTGGGCTCCAATCAAAATCAATCTGCTTGGAGCTGTTACCAACCGAGTTAGAGGCATGCTTTACATAGCCTCGCCAGGAGCCATTCGAATAATAGTTGGAGTTTGTATTGTATTCAAAATCTAATACAGCCATCATAACCTCATTGGTTTGGGGGCGGGCTTTTACTACAATATTGCTTGGAAAATTACTGGTCGAACCCAGCGAGCCTACGTTAACGGTGGGCCCCCAGCTCGAGCCATTAAAGATTTTGGACTTAGGCGCATTGCTACCATCCGAGTAAACAGTCATAAACGACCCATCGGCTAGCCAGTCGCCACCAAAATTGCCAACATTGACATAGCTGGTCGAATTCCACTGTGCCAGTAGTTGTGGTGTACCCCAGGCTGAGCCATTCCAATAGGTAGCATAAAAGTATTGGGTGGTGCCATTGAAATGTCGAGTTAATAACATTTTGGCCGAGCCAGTTTGAGCCGGAAACAGCTTTACCGACCGAGCCGCCTGGTTGGTTGTGCTAGGGTCTACATCGGGCAAGGGGCTGGCTGTAGTCCAGGTACCGTCCAGCTGCAGCTGGCGGTATTTTATGCTGTCGCTGGTTGTGCCGCCGTCGGCATACACAAATAAGCCAGACTTATTTGCTGGTGCCGTTGGCTGGCGCCAGTTGGCAAAGTAGGTACTAACCGTAATATTACTGGTTCTGGTTAAATTGTGAGCCCAAGCTACTGTTACATTAACCGCCCGTGACCCGTTCGGACCATCACCAAAAATTACCTTTCTTGTATATTTTCCGTCTATCAATTGTGGCGCAGTAGTTAATTGCCACTGGTTGTTGATGGTTGAAACATAGTAGGTTGTGCCGTTGGTAAAACTAGAGAGGTTCGAATAATTGGGGTTGGCAATATTGCGAACAACCTCAATACCACCATTGGCCAATTCAACTGCTCTAACCCTATCACCAGCCTGCCTCACAGCATCACGCCCATACACGAAAGCACTCAACATAATCGTGCCAAACAAAGCAAACACACCTACCGCTAATAATATCTCAATTAGGCTAAAGCCGTTTTGCCGCCTGTGTGTTCTACTATCCTTCAATATTCTATTACCCCCTTGGCATTAACGGTTACAGTTTTGGTATCGCTGTTTTTCTGAATAGTCGATGAGCCTGTGGCAATCGGTGTGCCGGTAAAGGACGAGAAAACATACTCGTTTGTGCCCGAAGTTGCAATTGTGGGTGAAATACCAAAAACTTCATCTTTGGACTGAATCCGGCTAGCATAGCTGTTGCCCTGAAAGACCGTAATGCTGCCGCTTTGGATATAAACTCCCCAATTTCCGCCGTTCTCACCATTGCGGGCTAAATTCTGAGCTCTGTACAAATCTTGCACGATTGCGCTAGCTGCTACATCTAGATCATTTCTTTGAACATATCGATTGAGAATGGGAATCGAAATCATAACCAAGATTGTTATTATGCCTGTTGCCAGTATTAGCTCTATTAGCGTAAAACCAGATTTTTGTTGATATGCTACCATAATACAAGTTATTTGATTCCACTCAGTAAGCCGTAGATCGGCAAGATGACCGATAGAGCAACAAACAACACACCCAGAGCTATCAATATCAAAATTATCGGCTCAATTACCGTCTCAAGATTCTGAGCAGCAATTTCAACTTTTTCATTATAGATAGTGCTTATTTTCAGCAGAGTGTTCGATAAGTTACCCGACTTCTCAGAACTAGTTATAAGCATGCGGATCGGACCGGGAAACGCCTTACGGTCGTTTATCTTCTCGAAGGTGTCTTTAAACGACTGGCCTTCTTCTATGTTTTGCTTCATAAATTCAGCTAGTTTTTGATATCGAATGGTGGCAAATGAATCGTGTAACGAATCTAAAACCTCAACAATTGGCAAGCCGGCATCGAGCAATGAACCGGTTATAAACCCAAAGCGAGCTATTTCAGATTCATACATAATTGTCTTAACACCTGGCAGTACAAACAGAATCTTCTCAGCCACCAGCTTAACTGGTTTAACATAGACAATGCCTAGGCCCACAACAAACAAAACTACAAAACCAACTAGAGTAATTAGTATGCCCCAATGAGACCAAAAAATACCAAAGCCAATCATTATTTTAGTAAGTAGATTAAGCTGAACATCCAGGCCTTTAAATATCTCTGCTAGCTTAGGCAACAAAAACAAACTTATGCCGCTACCCACAAGCACCAGCATAACGATCAAAAAAGCCGGGTAGATTAAGGCTGAACGGATTTTGGCATTGAGAGAATTTATACGATGAGTCTGATCAGACACAACCCTTAGATTCTCGGCCAACCTACCTGATTCTTCGCCGGCCTTAATTAGCGCCACCGACGAAGACCGCAATATGCCCGTCTCGCCAACCGCCTTCCAGAGCGGTGAGCCTTCGTCAACCTCATCACGCATTTGCAAAATCGCTTTTTTTACTTTCTTGGTGGTGATCTCCTTGGCAATAATGTCTAGACTCATGGCTACTGGCACGCCAGTCGAGAGCAGCATGCTCAGTGTCTCAGTAAAATATTCTTTGGCATCTCGACTAGCCGAAACGTGCGTGAGTTTTCTAACCTTTTTGGCCGGCTTTGGCTGCTGCACTTTTGCAACTGGTTTGGCAAATGCGTTCTTTGGAGCCGAACCCGAAGATACAGCTGGATTCAGCGCATCGACTTTAGGGGTACTATTTGGGTTCAGCAACACGTAGTAGTTCCTCCAGAGTTGAGCGTCCGTTCAATACTTTTACTATGCCGTCTTCGAACAAGGTACGGGCGCCCTCCTTTTGGGCTTGTTCCCATATTAATCGACTCGACGGATTCTTTACTATCAACTCCTTGATCGATGGCGAAACAATCAGAATCTCGTAAATTGCCACTCGTCCTTTGTAACCAGAATAGTTACAAGACTCACAGCCCTCGCCATAATAGAGTGTAACCTTGGGCTTGTGGAAATATCTTTCGGCATTGGGTATGCGCTTTTTTAGCTGGTCAATATCAGCTACAAAACTTTTTGTGCAGATTTTGCAGATTGTGCGCATCAACCGCTGAGCTATAACTGTATTTAGTGTAGAAGCCAGCAAGAACGGCTCAACCCCCATGTCAATAAACCGCGGTATGGCTGTAGCTGAGTCATTGGCATGAAATGTCGAAAATAACAAGTGCCCGGTAAGTGCGGCATTGACGGCCATCTTAGCAGTCTCTCGATCGCGAATCTCTCCTACCAAAATTATATCTGGATCCTGACGCACAATTGTGCGCAGCCCTTCAGCAAAGTTTAGCCCGGTAGCACGGTTCACTTGAATTTGATTAATGCCAAACAGTTTATACTCCACCGGGTCTTCAATAGTGGTAATGTTTATGTCAGAACTATTTAAAAGCTTAAGCATAGAATATAGTGTAGTGGTTTTGCCCGACCCGGTGGGTCCGGTGGTAACAATCATGCCAAATGGTCTATGAATCTGTTGGTTAATCAGGCGCAGGTCGAACACATTGAAGCCTAGATTTTTGAAGTTAAGGTTTTTGGAATTACCGGCCAGCAGGCGCAGGGCCACAGTCTCACCATTTAGTGTCGGTACGATTGAAATACGAATATCAACAGAAACTTCGTCTATACTGTAGCGAATCGCCCCGTCTTGACTTGCACCATGTACATCTATTGGCATCTTGGCCTGTACCTTTAGGCGGTTTAGAATGCTGTCGTAGTACTTGAGTGGCAGCTGGCCTGCCTCACGCAATACACCGTCTATGCGAAAGCGAATCAGAACCACACTCTCTTCTGGCTCCAGGTGAATATCGCTAACATCGAGCACCAGAGCATCTTTTACAATTTCATCAATTATATCGGGAGCTACGCGATCTTGTTGTTGAATTATCTGGTTAAACCGCGTGGCTAGTGGCGTGCGGTAGCGAGCCAAAACCACATCTATATCTTCACTTAGCGAGTAGGCCAGTTCAAATCTTAGTCCGCCAATATACTGTGCCAGCTTTTCTTTAAGCCCCGGCTGTTTGGGCTGATCGGTCACAAAAATTGCTCGGGCACTGTCTTTGTAGTAATAAACAACCCGATTTTCGGCCGTAACGTTTTTGGGCACCAGCATAACCAGCTCTTTGAGCGGTTGATTACTATCTAGATCAATGTAGTTAAGGCCATAATAGCGGGCAACTGCCTGGCCAATGTATTCCTTATCGGCAACGTTTTGCGAGATTAAATAATCGATAAAGTCGATGTTGTGGAGCTTAATAAGATGTTCAATGCTGGCTAACTGCTGAGCATTAAGCTTTTGATCGCGCACCAAGCTCTGTTTAATGTATTTCTCAGTTTGGAGCTTGGTGTTTTGAGCTTCAGCAATAGTTACGCCGCCTGCGGTGTTGGTCCTATGGTCTTTGGTACCAGAACTCACCTGAGTTTCAGGCTGGTTATTGGTTGGTTGATTTGATTGATTTTGGTTTATTTGATCCATAGGTAGCAAAAAACGGCCATAATTATGGTTATGCTAATTATACCCTATTCAATTACCAAAAAAGACCCTTTTGGGTCTTTAAGCACAGCCGTATGGCAGGTAAGCGGCTACGCCTTCTCCATTCGCTGCTCGCCAAATACAAATGCATTTGTATTTAAGCTGCGCGGCTCACTCCACCGCCCCCGCGTCGCGGGTGTTAATCTCTCATCCAACAAAAAAGAACCAACATTGCTGGTTCTTTTTTGTTGGCAGGGGCTAGTTGTATCGTTACGAACAGTTGCAATAGCCTCTAATGAAGATTATACAGTAAAAGATTTGGTCGATACATTTGAGCTGTCTGGTAAGTTACTAACTGTTTAGTAGTTTACCTGATAGGTTAAAGCTAGTGTGTCGTGTAATTATCGTGTTTTAAGGATTGCTGCTTTCCAAATATCCTCTGAAAACTGTACAAAACCGCTTTCTTCCCAGGCGTCTAAGATATGCATTGCCCAATCGGCAACGCTTTGCTGGCTACAGTAACTCCAATAAATCGCCATATAAACCAAATAGGTAGTAAGTGTAACAAGCTCCGTTTGGTTATGGTCATTGAGCATTTTATTTAGTAAGTACCCAGTATCGGCCTTGTTCATTTCTGCTACTAGCCCAAGATAGCCCACAGTACCTGCAATATCCATTAGGGGGTCGCCATAGATTGCCAAACTAAAATCAATAATGGCAACAATTCTGGCATCTTTCTCCATTACGTTAGCTGGGAAGTAATCAAAGTGGACAAGTTGTGGTTTGCCACTGTAATCTAGTTTTGCTAGTCGGTCGCTAAACTTATTTAGAATTTTCTTTTGTTCTTCTGGCTTAAAATCCCAATTCACTTTTTGCTTGGCTGATTTTTGCAGAAAAGTGGTCCAGTTTTTTGACCTAGGCTTTTCTATATGAATTGCATCACCGAAAAGTACATGCTTCTCTTTCTGTAATGTGTGTAACTGTTTAGCTCGCAAATAAAAATCATCTAGTGCTTCTTGTCTTAGTCTGCCTTGCAGAATTTTTAGACTTTTGCAGAAGTCTTGGCCTTTAATACGCTTTTCAATTGTATATAGCGACTTATGAGAAGTACCAAACTCAAGTATGGCTTGCTCGGTAAGCCCAGCTGAACTCCAATTGAGACTTTTATATAGCTTTTGTAGACCGACAAGATTCTTACTAAGGTCGTTATTCTTGTAAATCTTAAGAACTCTACTAGCATCGAGTAGGTAAACCCAAGCTTCACCACCTTCACCAATAAAAGCCGATTCTTTTAGATTGAAGTCTTTTAGAATTGCTTGCTTCATGATGTCACCCCAAACGTCTTTCCATCAATAACTGATAGCTCCTTTGTAACCCCGATGGCATCTAAAAAATACTTGTCGTGTGAAGCAACAACTATTGCTCCTTTATATTCGCTTAATGCAGCTTCAATTTCTTCACGGGTTTCGATTTCTAGATGATTAGTTGGCTCATCTAGTATAAGTAATTGGTTCTGACCAAGTAACAACTTCGCAAATGCTACTTTGGCAATCTGGCCTCTTGAAAGCTCTGATAGTGGCTTTTTCAAGTCTTGTTCTGTGATATGCAAACTCTTAGCCTGCTCAAAGCAAACTTGAGGCTTAGCCCCAGTAGATAGAAGGTCGGCAATTCCTGTTTCAGATAGATTTAAGCCAGTGGCCTCCTGTGAAAAGTACCCAAATTCAAGGTTGTTTCCAAGCTGGACACTCCCAGAGTCAGGCGACTCAATACCAGCCGCAATCTTGAGTAATGTACTTTTACCCGAGCCATTCACACCTGAAACCCAGACTCTTTCGCCGCCATAGACTTCAAAACTCAAATCACTTAAAACAATATGACCATCAAAGCTTTTCGATAGCGATTCAACTTTCAGAATCATCTTACTGCTTGGGACAGAACCTTCTAGCTCGACTTTGTAGGATTTTCGTTGCATCGGTCGTTCAACGTCATCGAGCTGCTCTAGCCTGGACTCTAAGGCACTGGCTTGCTTGTCTAGCTTAACTGTCACTCTGTTTTTGAAGAAGGCTTTGGCAAACTTATCGTTGTCTTTTTGCTTAAAGTTACTTTGAACATGGCGAGCTTTCTCTTTCTGGGCCACGATTGTCCGCTTGAGCTTCTTCTGCTCTAGCTGGCTTTTCTCGCACTTATCAAGCTGTGATTGATACTCTAGCTGCTTTTGTTCTCTGTAAAACGAGTAGTTACCACCATAGTTTTTTGCTTTCCCATTATCCAACTCGACAATCCTGTTAACTGATTCGTCTAAAAATCCTCTGTCGTGAGATGTCAGCAAAACACTTCCTCTGAACTGTTTTATAAAACTCCTTAACCATTTCAATCCTTCAGCATCTAGATTATTAGTCGGCTCGTCGAGCAATAATACTGTTGGTTCTGGTTCAGCCAAGAGTAAAGCTGCTAGCCCAAGCCTTGTTTTTTGACCACCACTCAAGCTATTGGCATTTTTCTGGACATCAATGCCTTTTAAGCCAACCAAGTCCAAATTTTTATCTATTTTCCACCCAAGATGTTCGGCAGGTAGTTTTGATTGTAAAAACTCCTGAACTGTTTGTTCGCCAAAATCACTATGCTGTGGTAAATAGCCAACTATTTCATCGCTCGTCTGAACGGTACCGCTATCAGGCTTGATTTCGCCTAATATAATACGCATAAGAGTAGTTTTTCCAGCTCCGTTTTTACCCACTAGGCCGATTATCTCCTGAGGGTTTACGCTAAGTTCAGCCTCATCGAGAACAGCCTTATCTTTATATGTCTTTGTTACGTCTTTCAAAATAATCATAGTTATCTCCATAATACACAAAAGCCGAGCATGTAATCACATAAGCACTCGGCTTTTTTTGTTAACTATTTGATTATTGGATACTGGCTCAATTGAGAAAGCACCACATTTGCAATTTGCTCATGTGATTATTAGTTTTGTCTCAATTGTTTTGGGGCCATATGTTACCTTATGTATCCTTTCTGTCGCAGCCACTATACCACTAACCATATGCGAAATCAACCCCAGAAATCATTAATTACCTAAAACGCTTTTGCTTATTTGTTATGGTTGTAATATACTAAAGATACAAATGACTCGTCTTCCGAACTGTCACCGTATGGTGTGCGTGCTTGGGACAACCAAGATAGGAAGCGAGTTTTTTATTTGAAATACCAAACGTCCTCGATACGCTGCTTAACGACACCTATATACTGTTGGCAATCCGATTTACTAGTCGTCGAACGTAGTAGCGAACCTGCAATCATATCCGCTAACTGAATTAGATTGTCTCCTTTTGAGTTAACAAACTTCATATCTTTTAGAATACTACTTTTGGAATTAACATGGGTTCGAAAATAAGTGGACGCCGCTCGCTTATAAGCACGGTCTTCATGCCCGTCAAGTCGGATTCTAGCTTCTTTTATAGAACCATCACTTTTGGACAAAACCTCCTTAATCATATAGTTGTAGAATGAGTTCTTATTGGTCTTCAGCTCCTCGCTACGAATAATAGACTTATCCGCAATAATTGCTCGTACTCTAAAGTTGCAGCTTTTTACTTCTTCTAAAAACTTAAGTCTTATTGCCTTTGTGGTCTTGTTAAACTTAAATTCTCTATAATCACGCCAACCGAGAGAACGTCGTAATCGCTTAATACGCAATGCTGTTTCTTCCGCATCTAGGTTATCATCAAAAATAATACAAGCTATAACGAAATGCTTGCTAGAACCTTTTCCCAGTTTAAACCCAGCATCACCAGAATCATCAATAAAAACGAGCATTCTATGTTAGCCTAGGCATTATTGTCATTATCAAGTAATTTCAGAATATCTTCTCGTTTATAACGCCGTAGCTTCTTTGTGCCAATTCGAGCAGGCTTTAGAATGCCTTGCTTATCCCAATTGCGTAGAGTATTGGGATGAACCTTGAGTAGTTTTGCTGCTTCGCCTATGGTAAGTAGTTCAGTCATAACATTTCCTAACAATAGTATACAATTATAAGGTATAATTTTACCAATATAATTTTGAAAGATGTGATGAGTGCTATAGAAAAACTGTGGACCGTGGTTTACACGATAAAAGAAGCTGACGCTTTAACATCATCTAAGGAGCCGTGTACGGTAACTATTGAATCTGTTTCGTCTATGACAAAAGACGATGTAGATAAAATACTCCGAAAGCTTGATAAGGATGAAAGAGTTATAAATCTGATAAACGTACCTGATAGCTGGTCGGTTATTAAGCCTAGTAATGACCCCGACGCTTATAAGTATGTTATGGGCGTCTTGCCGACTTTTCAAAAGTTTTTTGAGGACACATACAGACGCTATCACCAAGGTATCCATAAGCTAGGTACAAAGAATTTCCTCGCTATTCACGAATTAGTTTTAGACATTGAGCAAGAAATTGAAATGACCAATAGTAACGAGGTAACCGTTAATGTACTCAACCGAGTAGTACGGTTTCCTATCCTTTTCCCAAAAGACAGCCGATACTTTCGTGATGAGTATTGTGACTTGAGGATAAAAAGTGCTGAGTATTTGAAAAGGCAGGGTGCAATCAAATCCTGTGAGGTAATCGAAAATCAAGGCAGCGGCTGGGATGCAAAACTAAAGATTGAATTTGATGCGTTTGCATTTGATGGCTTTGCCGATAAAACCAAGGCAAGATATAAAGAAGAGTTTAGCTCTCAATCTTCAGATGGCAGAAAAGCAGAAGCCGTGGATATACCTGAAGAAAAAACTATGTCCGTAGAAAAGCACGATACCACTTCAGCTAAAGTTAACTTTGACCCCAAAGCAAGCGTCCTGAGCTTCGGTGAAAAAACATGCGATATACCAGATGAAACTCTTGAATACTACCTCTGTAAACTGGCGTTTAAAAACAGACGGGCTGCTGTAAAAGAGATTGACATACTTGAGCACAGTACAAAAAGCCAGGACAGTAAACGACCAGTTTATGATGCCGTGTTACGTGTAAACAAGAAGGCCAGTGAAAAGCTTGGGATACCGAAACTATTTTACTATAAGGCAGCGAAAATTCGAATGATGAAACAATACCAGCAGTAAAGTGTGAGTGAAGTTTGAGTCAGTGAGCGTCTAAGCCGACTCGTATAAGCAAAGAGTAGTCTCTATTTAGAGGCTATTTTCATGTCCAAGAATCAAAAACCAGCACAAATACTTGACGAGGAAGCTATAGGAAACTTGGCTGGTCTTTTTGATGTGTTAATAGAAATGGACCTCGGGCTTAAAGAGGACGGTCCCAATGTCTGATGTCACAGAAGTACAAATCTTACCAATTAAACCTACAAATGGCTTGGTAGCTTTTGCATCAATTGTGATTGATGGTTCGATGTACCTCGGCTCAATAGCGGTCTATGTAAGGCCAGATGGTTCATTTAGGATAACTTACCCCACAAAAAAGGTTGGATTGCGTGAACTACAAGTTTTTCACCCAATAAATCGCTTAACGGGCCAACTTATTGAGAACGCCATTATCGAAAAATGTAATGAAGTTTTTAAAGGAAGTGACAATGATAGACACAGTGAAACTGGTTATCAAGATGAAAGATAGACCAGACTTTTCTGGGTTCACGCCCGACATACGTATTAGCGAAGAATACCGTGGTGTATTTAAAGCAGTTAAGAACCCATCAGCCAGCACAAAAAAGCTTGGTATTTACCAACCTAGACTAACTTATACTCAGCGTCCAAAACAAAATAACTTTTTGGAGCGTGAACTTTGTATCGAACTTTCGCTACCGAAATTACTTTTTAATAATAACTTCGATGAACTATGTGATTCAGATTTTGAACAACTAGTTTCAAAGCTACAAAGCACACTTCAACAAATGAATGTATGGCTATTTAAGCACCAAATAATCAACGCTGAGGTTCGTGCCATTCACTTTGGTAAAAACATACCATTTCGTGACTATACTTCTTGCTCGTCTATTCTGACCAACTTAAACAAGGTAGACATTTCAAAACGATTAGATGTTCAAAAAACCAACTTCCGTAACGGCGGTCATATACTCCATTTTCACCAAAACTCACTAGATATTGCCTTTTATGATAAGAAGGCCGACCTCGAACAGTCGGCAACTAGCGAAAAACGCTCATTTGAAAACGACAACTACATACAGCTTGATTTACTGGACGCTCTAAATACTCAAAAGCCACTGTCGTTACTTCGTTTTGAGGTAAGGCTTGGTAACAAGCGTATGATTGGCTCTTACCTTAAAAAGTCTGGATGCGATGGAGACTTAACATTTAAAGAATTATTTAGCGAAAAAGTGGCCCAAGCTGTGCTCACGCATACCTGGGAAAAGTTTCGAAACAATATGCCGTTAGTTGAGTTTGATAAAGGTTATGAAAATCTACTCGCAAATATCCTTAAAGACCAGAGCATCAAACCCCAACAGGCTTTAGCGAAGTTTGGACTACTGATTCTTACAGCAGACTTAGATTCACGACAGGCCAGAAAGCTTTTAGACGATAGGTTCGGCAAACACGCCTGGAATCGACTCAAGTCATTGAGCCGTGACCCGCCCCAGCAACAATATGAAGCCGTATTGGTAATCGACAAATTCTTAAGCCAATACGAACCCATCCAACTTAACTATAAGATTATTTAATTGTTACCACTTGTTATGTATTGTTATGTGGTAATATAGAAGAAAGGTATAACAATGAAAAAGAAAGCTTTCCTAATAGCCCGTGTATCAGATAAAGAACAACGCAAGGCATTGCCTGCACAAAAACTAAAATTAGTTAAATATGCTGAAGAACAAGACTTTGATTATGAACTAATCAAGTTTGATGAGTCTGCATATAAATCAGACAGACGAAAATTCGCCACGTTCATAAAAAATAAAATTGAATCCTATCCCGATAACTGCATTGTTGTCTTTGATAAAATTGACCGTTTTAGTCGAGATTCAAGCCAAGAAGAAGTTCGGTTATTTAATGAGCTTCGGCTAAAAAACAAGATTGAGATGCATTTCCCATCTGATAATCTTGTTGTTACAAAAGAGTCACCAGCGACAGACTTATTTCGGCTAGGAATTGGACTGGCACTGGCTAAATACTATTCTGATTCGATAAGTGACAATGTCAAACGTCGTCTAGAACAGCTAGTAAAAGAAGAAAAACAATGGCCAGGCAAAGCACCTATTGGCTACACGAATAAACGTCTATCCGAAAAAGAAACTACTATTGTCCCAGACCCAGAACGGGCCAAGTATATTGTAAAAGCATTTGAGCTTCGCACTCAAGGCATGGCAGTTGATGCTATTACTAAAATACTCCGAAAAGAAGGCTTACAGAACAACACAAGCCTATCTCGGCCAATATCTCGCAGTCACGTAGGTAAGATACTACAAAACCCGTTCTACTATGGCGTATTACACCCGACGAATATGACAAACGTGTAAAAGATATGAAGACCAGACAGCAAGAGTTAAATGAACAGCTGGCTAGCCTCACTAAAGATGATAAAAGTTTTCTAATAACAGCATCATATCTGTTAGAAATAGCTCAAAAAACAGCAAAACTCTTCACAAGTTCGAAACCAGCGTTACAAAACAAATTACTAAGGTTCGTATTTTCGAACTTAAAAATGGACGGTAAAATCGTCCATTACAACCTGAAAAGTCCGTTTGATATGATACTTGATTGTTCGAAAAATGCGAATTGGCAGGGGTGGCAGGAGTCGAACCCGCGACCTTCGGTTTTGGAGACCGACGCTCTAGCCAACTGAGCTACACCCCTTTAATTCGATTGAACAAATAGAATTTCATTCTCTTATTCAATCGGGTTAGTCGCAATAGAACCACACTATTTTACCAGAAAAGCACTACTTTTTACAGGTTACTTACTCTCTTTGTGCAGGGTTGTTTTACCACACTTTTTGCAAACTTTTTTGAGCTCTAGCCGCTGGGTAGTATTTAGAGAGTTCTTGCTGGTGCGGTAGTTGCGGCTGCCACAGACCGAGCATTCTAAGGTAACTTTAGCACGAGGCTTCTTCATGTCTAAGTCTTTTTGCCTCCGCCTTCGGCGGACTCGCCCTGCTTAATAGCTGCTGAAATCAAAAAGTAAATAATAAGTCCTGGAATAATACCAGTGAGTACAATAAAAATCACCGCCACAATCCGTACCCAAACCGGACTGAGCTGATAATACTCGGCAATGCCGCCAGAAAGACCGGTGGCCTTTTTGTCGGATTTAGAAAGTTCTAATTGAGCTTCTTTTTTCTTGGGCATGTCTATAATTATAGCAGCATCACGTCCAATTGCGGATTGAAAAAGTGCCTCAAATTTGCTAGACTGTAATCTGTTTTATGCCACCCTAGCTCAGGGGTAGAGCACTTCCATGGTAAGGAAGGGGTCGCGGGTTCAAATCCCGCGGGTGGCTCCATGTGCCGGGTTACCGAAGTGGCCAAACGGGGCTGACTGTAAATCAGCTGGCTTTATGCCTTCGGGAGTTCGAATCTCTCACCCGGCACCAGCCGACGTAGCTCAGTGGCTAGAGCAGCTGTTTTGTAAACAGCAGGTCGTGGGTTCGAATCCCACCGTCGGCTCCAGCAATTATTTATTGGCCCGTATCTGTATTAGCGGACTTTTTTCAATCGGCGGGGTGGCTCTATGGCTGCCCGGGCTCGCATATTATTGGGCTCAAGTTTAAGAATCTTACGAAACATAAGCTTGGCCTGCTTGTCGTCTTTGGCGTGCAGGTAGGCTTCGGCCAGCAGTTGCATAATTGAGATGTTTTCTGGCTCCAGATCGAGAGCTTTTTGCAATGTTTCTATCTGAGCCTCATATTTGTTCATAACCCTGTAGATTCTAGCCAGGGCTATCAGACGGCTGGCAGTTGCCTCTATGCCAATAGATTTTTCTAGCGCAGCGGCTGATTTTTCGAACTCGCGGTTTTTAAAATACATCATGCTCAGGTTGTGGTAGCTGGCAGCATTTGGGTAGTTATCGGCTACAATCTGAAAACACTCAATGGCATCGTTAATGTTGCCCAAGTTGGAATAAACAAAGCCCAGCCGACTATAAGCCAAACTATTTTTGTGGTCGAGCTTGAGCACCTTTAAATAGGCTTTTTCGGCCGCTAGGTAGTTGTGCTCAGCGTAGTAGCGATCCGCAATCTCTAGCAAATCCTCGAGCTTGGTGTCGGTACTTGGCGCAGTTGTACTGGTAGTATTTACAAACACGGCCGCCAGCCAATTGCGTCGGTATACTACCGCGACATAGCTCAACACCACTACAGCCAACATCAAAACCACCTCAAAAATCATGCCAGCTCCAAGCTCAGATTTTCGAGCACCAGGCGGCTATTTAAATTATGCTGTAAGTTTTCTTGGGCCTTCATTATATTCTTTAAGTTACTGGCCGTATCTAGTATAGAAAATTTTGTGCGTAAAATATAGATTAAGCCATCAATAAATTCGACCACATTTTCCCCTGCATGAACTTGCTTAGCTACCAAAAACCTTTGGGTTAAAGTGCCACCCAAGAACTCCTCGGCTCGGCTCAGCGTGGCCTGCTTTTGGCCCAGCACCCCTGGATCTTGCAACAAGCGGAGTGTGCGAGCCGGTTGACCCTCGGCCAACAGCCGAGCTTGCTCTACTAAGTTAGCCTGGTAATCTTTGTGCAAGGTTTGTTTTAGCTGCTCAGCAGCGGGCTTCATAAACCACACCAGCTGGGTGCGCGAAATAATGGTTGGCAAGACCGCCCCTATTTGTGAGGTTGTCAACACAAACACTGTATCGCTCGGTGGCTCTTCTAGGGCTTTGAGTAGTGCGTTGCCCGCCTCAACAGTTAAGTTCTCGATGTGGCTAGCAATAACTACCTTGGGGTGTTTTTGATCGTAACTGGTAATCGACAACCGCGCCACCACCTCTTTAACCTGGGCAATGGTAATGCTTTTTTTGCCCGACTCGCACCTTAGCAAAATCAAATTCGGTTGACTCGCGCTCTTATCTTTCAACCCCAAAAGTTGGCCAGCCAGCCATTCGGCCGCCATTTGTTTGGCCGCCCCGCGCGGGCCAATTAGCAAGTAGGCGTGAGCCGGGTGCTGAGCTGAGAGCTCCAACTGCTGTTTGGTTTGGGGGTGTAGTAGCTCGATAGTTTTCATTGCTGGTCTAAGCCGTTCAAAAATTCTTGTAAATCGTGGCTCAGTGGTGCCTCGAAACTCTTTTTTACTCCTAGTGCAACTTGTAACTCCAGAATGTAGGAATGCAGAAACTGTCTACTTAAGCCCTCTGGCATTGGCTTGCGGCCATATTGAGTATCGCCCACCACCGGATGGCATAAGTGGGCTAATTGTACACGAATCTGGTGGGTTCGGCCAGTCATCAGCTCAATTTGGAGCAAGTCAAAGTCACTAAACTCTCGTTCAACAGCATACTCCGAAACCGCCATCTTGCCCGCGTGACTCACACGCATGGTATTGCCTTTTTGCAAACTACGAGCAATCGGCAACTCTAGTCGAGCTCGTGCGTGCGGCATACGCCCCCACACCAGGCTCAAATACTGTTTGCGAACTGCGCGGTCTTTAAATTGAGCCTGCAAAAATTCTTTGGTTTTTGGGTTACGTGCCAAAATCATTACACCCGAGGTATCTTTGTCGAGCCGGTGCACAATGCCCGGCCGCAGTTCATCGGCATCTTCAACTTCTGATTTAAAAATGCCAGCTACCGATGGCTCATTTGGTTTCTCGCTTGTTGGGTGGGTCAACAGCCCAGCCGGCTTGTTAACTACAATTACATCGTTATTTCGAAAAATAACTTCAACATCGCCTTGCCCTCCCCCGCTTTGGACACGATTCTTCATGAGTTTAAACGTGGGTGCTTAAAGCATCGAGTTGGGTGCGAGTACCCATTACAATCAGTTTATCGCCAGCATAAATCATTTCTTTGCCCGATGGATTTACCCGGCTACCGCCATCGGCATTGTTAATAGCCAACACCGTCGCGCCGGTATTATGGTTAGCCAGTGTGCTTAAGCGGTCGCCAATCACCTTGGAGTGCCTGGGCACCACCAGTTCTTCGACCTGAAGTTCGGAGTTCTTGTTGGTACTTAGCACCTCCAAAAAATCGACAACATTGGGTCGTAATACCATGGCCGCCATATGAAAGCCACCAATTTGGCTGGGCTGAGCCACCTTATCGGCACCGGCCTGCAACATGCGCTCTTTGTTGGCCTCGTTATTAACCCTAGCCACAATAAACAACCCCGGGTTAATCTGGCGCGCGGCTAAGGTTACAAAAAGATTATGATAATCTTCGCCCAGAGCTGCTACCAAGCCTTTGGCCTTGTCGATCTTGGCTTTGGCCAAGACTTCTTCTTTGGTGCTGTCGCCCACAAAGGCTGTGTAGCCGCACTTAATGGCCTCTTTTACCTTGTCTTCGTCGCGATCGATAGCCACAAACGGCAAATGTTCGTCGGCCAGCTCGCGCGCCACCTGGCTGCCCACCCGGCCTAAACCGCAAATAATAAAGTGTTCTTTGGTGTGTAGTAGTTGTGCTTTCACTTTGTTCCTTTTTAGGCCATCGCCTAGGTTAATCATATAATCTGCCAGAATTTTTATCAAATAGCCTATGATCACCAAGCTGGAGACGATTAACCCCACTACTGTTAGCCTAGGTATTAAGCCCTTGGTATAGAAATTGTCGTGGTGAGCCAGCACCAAGTACACGCTTCGGTACAGCCCTTCAACAAAGCTTATCTGTTCGGTTAACGACAAGACTGTCGCTCCGGTCGCTATAATTAGAACCGAAAAGAATATTAGCTTACGAATTAGCTTGGCGTCTACCATAAGAGTATTATACCTTAAAATTCAACCAAAAACACTTGACTTTTAGTTTATTTTATTATAACATGTAAAAGCCTTAAGCTCATCTACAAAGAAAGTTGGTAGCAACGTGCCGATTGAAGCAACCAAGCAAGACTGGGAGTCAACCGTCGGATTCATCACGATGGGCGGTGTGAAAGTAAGTGGTGCCATTGGCAACATCCACGTCGCCCGCGAACGAATCGCTGCGGTCGCGGGGGTTGATGCCGATGGCCTCGAAGACCTTGGCGAAGTCGAAGACACCCTACGCGAACTCGAGCAGAAGATCGAGAAGCTCAAGACCATGTTCGTCGGACAAGCCGAGAGCTTGCCCGCCTAGCAAGGAGAGGAAATGCCCAAGACTACGAAAACTGCCGATCAACTCGGGGCCACACTCCGGAGAGACTTCGCCGCTGGTTTCGTCTCCCTTGCCCAAACCGCTGCGGAGTTCGCTCTGCAAAACAAGGTTGGGATCGATGACATCATCGCAGCCTTCCTCATTCGATGCAACGAGAACGACGTCGGACTGCTGTACAAGAGTGTGCACTTCTACGGGTACAAGTTCGACCCGATCACGGTCACACCAGAGAACGTTCGCACCTACCAGCGCGCGATCGTGAAGTCCGCATTCTGGTACGCCTGCAGAGGCGATCTTCCCGTGGCCCGGTGAGAAGAACGCCATGCGCAAGAAGTCCTGAACTTCGGCCACCCGGCTCCCGTATACACGGGGGCCGGCCGAACCAGAGCTTAGAAGCTTATTCTAAGTTGCGGTTTGGTCAAAAATGTACTTGATTTTTATGTGCTTTTATTGTAATACCTATCTCGACGGACGGTCCGTCCTGGTACCAATTGGCTACAATGAGGAGAACCCCATGGCCAACAACATCAGTATTACCCATCCAAACGATCGGCAGGTGGTGTTCGACACCGCCTTCGGGTTCGAGGACGAGCGCCTGAGCAAGATCTTCACCATCACCGAGGGGCCATCGATCGAAGAGATCAGCGGCTTCATGGCCAGGCTCTACAACGATGGTCCCTTCAATGGCACCTCGAGCTTCGAACTTGTTGGACGAACCACCGACCTCCCAGACCAGGATACAACTATCAGTGTCTGGGCTCCAAGGATGCGTATCTACGAAGACAAGACGATGTCAGGTTTCTCGAAGTGGGTGAACCGGCGAAGGTGTGAGCTCACTATCGACGTACCTGTGCCTACTGGCACTGCTATCCGCAGGGGTCAATACACGTTCGTCTACGCGGGCCCAGGCAGCACCTTCATCTACCGCCGCTAAAAACGCCTCCGAAGCGATACGCAATGAGCGGGTACCCTTCGGGGGCCCGACTCAGAGTTTAGAAATCATTCTAAATTGTGAGTCGGCCAAAAACATATTACAACACATTGAACACTTAGATTGTTCGATCCTAATCTGTTGAGCAATCAAAAAAGACCCTCTCGGGGTCTTTTTTGATATAAACTAACGCTTACTAAATTGTGGAGCCTTGCGGGCCTTCTTGAGCCCGTATTTTTTACGTTCTTTTTCTCGGCTGTCACGGGTTAAAAAGCCACTCTTGCGCAAGTTAGGGCGAAAGTCTGCACTGTATTCTTGCAGGGCTCGTGAGATGGCTAACACACAGGCATCGGCCTGAGCTTGCAAACCACCGCCTTTGGTCTTCAAGTTAATATCAACTGCATTTGTTTTGCCTACTAGTTCGAGCGGGCGGATCAAACGAGCAGCTAAGTTCTGATTACCAAAGTATTGTTCGGCCGGCTTTTCGTTAACCGTAATCACACCTTTGCCGTTGCTGAGCCGCACGGTGGCAATAGCTTGCTTACGACGACCTACGCCTGGGTAATAATGTTGCTTCTTGGTAGCGGTAGTAGCTTCGGCCATTATTTGGCTCCTTTCTTATCTAGCTGCAACTCTTTGGGTTGCTGAGCAGCGTTGTTATGTTCTGGCCCAGCATAAATCTTTAGATTCTTGAGCATTAATGCTTGTAGCTTATTCTTGGGTAACATACCAGCAACAGCGTGGCGAATAACAGCTGTGGGATCTTTTACCAATAAATCTTTCAACGCGATTTCCTTAATGCCTCCAGGGTAGCCGCTGTGCGAGTAATAAATCTTGTCGGTTAGCTTTTTGCCGGTTACCTTAACCTTGGCAGCGTTAATAACCACCACTACATCGCCACCCACTAGGTGGTGGCTGTAGGTAGGCTTATCTTTGCCGATTAGCTTAGTAGCCACAACTGTTGCCAGTCGGCCCAGGGTTTGGCCTTCGGCATTCACCACATACCAGTCAGCTTTAATGTCGGCGGCCTTAGCATGATAAGTTTTTTGGGTTAAGCTCTTCATTTGCTAGCCTCTTTTTTCTTACCAGTGGTCTTTTTAACTACTGTGGCTTCTTCTGGCTTCGCTTTCTTAGCCTTTGGAGCTTCGGTTTTCTTCTCCACTTTCTTCTCGGCCTTTGGAGTGTAGCCATCATCTAGCACCAACTCAATTACGGCCATTTGAGCCCCGTCGCCACGCCTGGCACCAGTCTTAATAACACGGGTGTAGCCACTGTTGCGACTCTGAAAGCCATTTACCAAATCGGTATTAAGCTTTTGGGCAGCCACCGGGTTAATTACTTCGGCTAAAATTTGTCGATAGTTGTGCAGATCTTGCTTTTTGGCCTTGGTTACCAAACGATCAAAAGTTGGAGCCAGATCCTTGGCCTTGGCCTCGGTGGTCTCGATTCGCTCATATAATATAAGCGAATCCAGCAAGCCGCGCACTAGTGCTCGGCGGGGGCCAGCTAGTCTGGAGAGTTTACGTTGTTTGGTAGCAGCCGACATCAAAAATACCTATTCTTTGCCTTTCAACCCTAGCTCTTCAAGCTTGGCGTCGACTTCGTCGAGCGCCTTGGCACCAAAGCCTTTGAGCTCTTTAAGCTCGGCTGGGCTAAGTTCCATTAGCTCTTTAATGGTCTTAATGTCGTTATTTAGTAGCGCATTGGTAGTACGGGGGCTAAAGTTCACCTCGTCGATCATAATCTGAGCCATGTCGGCTTCTTGCTTCTCGGCAGCGGTTACAATTCCACCTGAGCCAACCGAGACCACGTCGTGACCAGCTAGCACCTGAAAGTGGCCAACCAATATTTCAGCAGCCTGGTTTACAGCGGCTTTTGGTGAAACCGTGCCATCGGTTTCAACCTCTAGAATCAAGCGGTCTAGATCAGTCATTTGGCCAACACGAGTGTTTTCGACATTGTAGCGCACACGCTTAATTGGCGTGTAAATAGCATCGATAGCAATCATGCCAACCTCGAGCTTTTCGCCATGACGAGTTTCGACTGGCGCATAGCCGCGGCCGCGCTCGACTCGCAGTTCCATTTCGAGCTTACCCTTAGCACTATCTATGTAGGCAATTTCGAGGTCTGGATTGACTATTTCAAGATCACCAACCGGCTTAATATCACCAGCCTTAACTACACCCTTACCAGTTTTTTTAAGTTCTAGAGATAGTTTTTCTTCGCCTTCGTAGTTAAAACGAACCTGCTTGAGATTTAAAATCATCTCGATCATGTCCTCACGCACACCCTCCACAGTCGAGAACTCGTGATTAACGCCCTCGATCTTAACCGCCGTAATAGCCGCACCAGCCAAACTCGAAAGCAACACTCGACGTATAGAGTTGCCAAGTGTCATACCGTAGCCTGGGTAGAGTGGCTCAACCGAGAAGGTAGCACTGTGGCCCTCGGCTTTGGTTTCTTTTAGTTCTGGTAAGTTGATGTCGTATAGCACGGCTTATGGCTCCTTATTTAATAATTTACTAACGTGAGTAAAATTCAATAATTAATTGTTCGGCAATTTCGGTGTCGACCTCTTCGCGCAATGGCAGCCCTGTAACGGTGGCGCTTAAGCCCTTGGCATCAAACTTGAGCCAACTTGGCTGGCTAACGGTTAACAGATTATCTCCGAGCGCCTGGAAGTAGGGCTTGGTCTTGCTGCTAGCCTTAACCTCAATAACGTCCTGGGGTTTAACCACGATCGAGGGAATGTCGACTTTTTTGCCATTCAAGCTAATGTGAGCGTGAGTTACCAGCTGACGAGCAGCTTGGCGAGACGGCGCCAGACCCAAGCGGTAAACCACATTGTCGAGACGGCGCTCCAGTAGTTGTAGTAGGTTTTCACCACTCACGCCTTCCATGCGCTCGGCTTCTGATACATAGCGGCGGAACTGGCGCTCTAGGATGCCGTAAAGGCGTTTAACCTTTTGTTTCTCACGCAGCTGCAAGGCGTAATCGCCAGGTTTTTGGCGTCGGCTCTGGCCGTGCAATCCGGGTGGATAATTACGGCGAGTTAGGCCTTTAACAGCCTTGGGGTGCAGAGCCACGCCTTCGCGGCGAGAGATCTTAACAATTGGCGAGGTATTGCGAGCCATAGCTTAAACTCTCCTCGGCTTACGTGGTCGGCAGCCGTTGTGGGGCACACTGGTAATGTCTTTAATGCTGGCAATCGCAATACCGCTAGCCTGCAAGGCGCGAATAGCTGCTTCGCGACCACCACCAATGCCTTTTATGATCACGTCGGCTCGGTTGAGTCCAGAATCTTTGGCTATGCCAATCACTTTTTCGGCTGCTAGCTGGGCTGCATAGGGAGTAGACTTGCGGCTACCCTTGAACCCAGCCGAACCAGAGCTAGCCCAGGCAACCACATTGCCGCCATCGTCGGTAATGGTAATAATGGTGTTGTTGAAAGTTGACTGCACATGCACTTGGCCTTTGCCAATATTGCGCTTGGTCTTTTTGCGTCTGGTTTTGGTTGGTGTTGTTGCCATAATCAATAATTCCTAAGTCTTGGCGGCGGCTTTAATGCGGCCACTACCAACAGTTACGCGCTTACCACGCTTGGTGCGGGCGTTGGTTTTGGTTCGCTGACCACGAACTGGCAACTTGGCCATGTGGCGCAAGCCGCGATAAGATTTGATTTCTTTGAGCCGCTTTATGTTGTTGCTGGTTTCACGAGCCAGGTCGGCCTCGACCGTATAGTCTTTGTCTATCAGTTCACGCAATCGGGTTAAGTCGTTTTCGGTTAGATCTTTAACGCGAGTGTCTGGACTGATCTTGGCGCGCTCTAGAATCTTTTGGCTGGTAACCAGGCCAATACCCAAAACATAGGTCAGGCCGACCTCGACGCGCTTTTCATTTGGAATGTTGGTGCCTGCAATACGGGCCATGGTTTATCCTTGTCGCTGCTTATGTTTGGGGTTTTCGCAAATAACAGCCACGCGCTTGCGACGGCGCACGATTTTACACTTGCTGCACATTTTTTTTACGCCAGCGCGTACCTTCATTTTGGCTTATCCCCTTAATATTTACTTATGCCGGTAAGTAATGCGGCCTTTGGTAAGGTCGTATGGAGTCATCTCCAGAGTTACCTTATCGCCAGGTAGAATCTTGATGTAATGCATACGCATCTTGCCCGAAATGTGGGCCAAGACTTCGTGACCATTCTCTAGCTCTACCTTAAAATTTGCATTAGGCAGGGCTTCGAGAATAGTCCCCTCGACTTCGATTACTTCCTTTGTGTTTGGCATGAGTAGGTGTTACAAGTAAGTATTATAGACGTTTTTTTGAGCTTTGTAAAGGGTTTTTAGGAGAAACTATAGATTTTCATCCAAGAAAGCTTTTAGCGCTTTCAGGTCTTGCTTTTCAGGGTCGTAGTAGTAGCTCTTGATGCCAACAGATTCGGCACTTTTGACGGCATCTTGATTATGTTCAAAGAAAACAACTTCATCTGGAGTCAGGTTGTATTTTTTGAGTAAAATCTTAAAGTATTCAGAGTCAGTTTTCTCCGGATTATGTTTGAGCGTAAACACTTCGTACGGGGACTTATCTAGATTAAATTCTTTAAACTGTTCGTCATTGGCGCCCGTCAGGACAATCTTGTCATTAGGGTATTTATCCAGCATTTCATGCATTCCTTCAAAAACTGTGCCGTTTTTTAGGATTAAGCCGTCTATTGCATCAACAAGTATTGTTTTCATACGTTTAGGATATAACACTTTTACTGAATTGGCGAATATTTTGTGGGCTTGAGGATCTTATTGTGGGTTTTCCAGACCAGCTGGCCATGTTTTTTGGCCGTTTCTACCATGATTCTGGACCACTCTTCGTCTAAGTTGAAGTCTTCCCAGGCCTTTTGACGAGCATTCAGATCCTTCCAGGCCAAAATGTAGGTAAAGTTCTGCATATCGCCAATCTCTTCGTCCCAACAACCAACTACTTTGAACCCGTAGTTCTTCATAATCCGCATGGCGTGTTGTTCAAAGCGCTCATGAAAAGCTTTTTTATTATGATTAAATGTTTCGTAATTACGTAGCTCGTAGATCATCTAGTACTTCTCGTAGGTCGCCATTAATGCTTTGGCTTCGACCTGTTTAAGGGTTTCGATTACCACCGCCACCACAATTAACAGCCCGGTGCCACCAATACTCAACAGTGCCGAGGAGTCTTTTATGAAGGCTTGGAGTATGAATGGCAGAATGGCTACTATGCCCAGCGCCAAAGCACCAGCCAGAGTAATACGGCCGATAATGCGCTTTAAGTATTTGGCCGTTTCGGTACCTGGGCGAATGCCAGGGATAAAGCCGCCCTGCTTTTGCAGATTCTCGGCAATCTCGGCCGGCTTAAATATAATGGCGGTGTAAAAGTAGGTAAAGCCAACCACCAGGGCAAAGTAGCTAATACTATAAATTAAATTGCCTGGCTTAAACCAGTTAGATAGACCGGTTGCAAACTGTGCCAGCCAGGCGGTTTTGGCCTGCGAAAACAGCTGGCCTATAAAGCCCGGCACCGACAAAAACGCCAAGGCAAAGATAATTGGAATAACCCCAGCCGTAATCACTCGCAAGGGCAAGTGAGTATCAACTCCAGTATACGCACTAGCCGTTGTGCTGCGCCTGGCATAGCTAATTGGAATATTGCGCTGCCCCTCGTTGATGTACACAATAAACACTATAACCGCAAAGGCCAAGATTGCGATTATACCCATACTAAACAGCCTGGCGGTATCGGCCTGAGCCAAGCTAAACTGCTGGGCAATAGTGGTTGGTAGTTGCGATACAATGCCGGCAAAAATTAGAATCGAAATGCCGTTGCCAATGCCATACTCGGTTACAATTTCACCCAACCACATCAAAAATATGCTGCCAGCCGAAATACTAGCTACCATTAAAACCCACTGAAAAGGTGATGGACGGCCGATTACGTCGACTCCGGTTGCTTGGGTCGAAAGCGTGCGTACAAAGGCGATCATGGCAACTGATTGGATTATGGCTAGTGGCACCGTAAGCAACCGGGTGTAGTAGTTGATCTTCTTTCGGCCAGCTTCGCCTTCTTTTTGCAGAGCCTCTAAGCTTGGCACGACCTGGCCAAGCAACTGCATAATAATAGAGGCATTAATGAACGGCCCCAAGCCCATCAAAATAATCGAAAAGTTACTCATGGCGCCCCCCGAGAACAAGTTGGCAAACCCAAGCAGGGGGTTAGACTGAAACAGTCGCAACAAGAAAGCCTGTAGCTGTGCAGCGTCGGGTACTGGTACCGGCACATGAGCCAGCAAGCTATAAACTGTCAGTATGCCAATCACCACCAACACCCTTCGGCGCAGGTCTTTGTCTTTGTAGAGTTGTGTTAGAACCGCACGGTTCACTAAGGCCTCCTAAAGCTTATTTAGTGGTGGCTTCCGCCGGCCGGCGGATTGTTTTGGCTGTCTGCTGGCCAGCAGATGATTTGGCCGGTTTCTCGCTAGTGGGTTTAGCTAGAATATCTACCTTGCCACCAGCTTTTTCGACAGCCGCTATTGCTGTTTGGCTGGCTGCTTGGATTTTTAGGGTTACTTTCTTATCGACCGCAGCATCAAATAACAGTTTAACAGGCTGACGAGTAGTTTTGATTAAATTAACCGTTTTTAGTGTCTCAACGTCAACGCTAGCTTTGCCAAGACTATTAAGTTGGGAGGTTTGGATAAGTTGAAACTTCACTCGATTGCGCGATTTAAAGCCTCTGGCTTTTGGCAAGCGCATGCTTAGCTTGGTTTGACCACCCTCAAAGCCAACCGAAACCCCGCCGCCAGTCCGAGAGTTCTGCCCCTTGGTACCGCGACCAGCGGTTTTACCCTGTCCAGCTGCTATACCGCGCCCCACCCGCTTGCGAGCTGTCTTTTTGGTTAGTAGCGGAAGTTCATGAATTTTCATTATTTCGCCTCCTTGGTAGCTATAGGCTGGCTTTGCAACTGCTGTAGAGCTGCCACGGTGGCATAGGCATTATTAATTTTGTTGGTTGAGCCCAACGACTTGGTCAGCAAGTCTTTAATACCGGCCGCCTCAACTACCGAACGAACAGCGCCACCAGCAATTACGCCAGTACCTTCGCTGGCCGGTTTAAGCAGTACGGTGGCGCCGCCATAGCTCAGTTGTACATCGTGAGCAATAGTGGTACCTGTTAGACTGAAGGTAACCATGTCTTTTTTGGCTCGAGCCACAGCCTTAACAATCGAGGTTGGCGCATCGCTACCCTTACCCACGCCTACACCTACCCGACCCTTGCCGTCACCGATCACAGCGGTAGCACGGAAGCGAAAACGGCGGCCGCCCTTAACCACCCTGGTTACGCGGTCGAGGGCTATAATTTTTTCTTCAAATTCTTTTGGTTCTCTGTCGTGCATGATAGCTCCTATATCTTTAATCCTGCTTTGCGGGCTGAGTCGGCTAGAGCTTTGGCTCGTCCGTGGTAAATATGTCGTCCGCGATCAAATACAGCTGTGGTTATCTTAGCTTGTTTGGCTTTAGTGGCAATCTGTTCGCCCACCCAAGCGGCTTGATCGGTCAAGTTTTTACCCTGAAGCGATTTTTGCTTAAGAGTATTTACCGCAACCAAAGTCTTACCGCTTGCGTCGTCAACCAGCTGAGCGTTAATAGCCGTCAGTGAAATATGAATACTAAGTCGCGGTCGCTGCGGAGTTCCACTAACTTTAGCCCGTACGCGCTTACGCTTTAATACTCTATGAATTGTCTTTGAGTCTCGCATGGTTTAAGCTCCTGCTCCGGTCTTGGCGGCAGTCTTACCGGCCTTGCGACGAATGTGTTCGCCCTGGTAGCGAATACCCTTCCCCTTATAAGGTTCGGGCTTGCGAAATTCTCGAATCTGAGCCGCTACCTCGCCCACCAACTGCTTGTCGTAGCCGGTTACGATAATGTTGTTTTGCTCGGTTTTGAGTTCAATGCCAGCTGGGGCTTGATAGTTAATTGGGTGTGAATAGCCTAGTGATAGTACTAATTCGCTGCCTTTGAGCTGCACTCTGTAGCCAACACCGTGAATTTCGAGAGTTTTGCTAAAGCCCTCGGACACGCCGGTTACCATATTGGCAATCAAGCTACGCAGCAGTCCGTAGTTGCGTAGGGTCTCGGGATTTTCAACTTTTTGGACTAGCTCTAAGCGATTTTCTTTTTGTTCTATTTCAAAACCGGGCAGTAGCTGCTGGGTTAGGCTGCCGCGCTGTCCAGTTACAGTAACCGTGCGGCCTTCAATCTGCACCTGCACGCCCTCTGGGATAATTATGGGTTGTCGTCCAATTCTACTCATGGCTAATACACCTTGCAGATTAATTCGCCGCCCAAACCCTTAGACCTGGCATCTTTGCCGGTCATAAGACCAGATGAGGTCGAGACAATCACCACACCACGGCCATTAAGCACCTGGGGAATCTCTGAGAATTTGGCATATATGCGTCGGCCAGGTTTACTAACTCTCTGAATTTTGGTAATCGATTTGGCGCCCTCATTAACACTTAAACTAATCTTTATCATCTGAAAAGCTCCCGACTTATCAAGCTCAGCCTTGGCAATATAACCCTGGCCTACCAATATCTCGGCAATGGCTAGTTTGATCTTGGAGTAAGGTATTAAAACTTCGCTCCGGCTAGCATTTAGAGCGTTGCGGATTCGGGTGAGCATATCTGCGATAGGGTCTGTTGTCATCATAATCTTTTCCTTTTTACCAACTCGATTTAGTTACCCCAGGGATCTCGCCCTTGCTGGCATGTTCGCGAAATGTAATGCGGCTAAGACCAAATTTGCGTAGGTAGCCCTTGCTTCGGCCAGTAATGCCGCAGCGATTGTGTTGGCGAACCGGGTTGGAATTGCGCGGCAATTTAGCCAGGCCTTCAAGATCGCCGGCGGCCTTGAGCTCAGCTCTTTTTGCGGCATACTTGTCGGATAGCTTCTGTCGTTTTATTTCGCGCTCGATCAATGCTTTACGAGCCATTATTTTGCCTCCTTTTCAAATGGTAGCCCTAGGCTCTGCAAAAGTGCTCTAGAGGCATCGCGGTCAAGCGTGTCGGTTACAATACTGATCTGTAGGCCATGGGTCGCGACAATGTCTTCAAAGCTGATCTCGGCAAACACACTCTGGTCGTCTAGGCCTATACTGTAGTTGCCCTGTGGGTCGAAGCCATTTAGGCTCAAGCCTCGGAAATCACGGGTTCGCGGCAAAACAATACTAATCACACGATCTAAGAAATCATACATGCGCTCACCCCGCAAGGTTACCTTGGTACCCACAGCCTGGCCTTCGCGTAGCTTAAAACCGGCTATGCTGTGGCGAGCCTTGGTCTGGATCGGTTTTTGACCGGTAATTTTGGCCAGGGTGCCTTCGGCCGCCTCAAGCTGTTTGCTGTCTTGAGTGGCTCGGCCAACACCAGTGTTTACTACAATTTTAGTAAGTTTGGGCACTTGGTGGATGTTAGCTACGCCCAAAGATTCTTTGAGCTGGCTGCGTAATTCTGCCTGGTACTTTTCTTGTAATCGACTCATGATTTCTTATCCGTTTTCTTGGTAGTCCGCTGGCCAGCGGATTTAGCCTTTTGATTTTTGAATGGACTGACCTTAAAAACTCGCTCTTTGCTGCCCTTGGCATTTAGTTTATAGCCAATTCGGGCCGGTCGACCGCTGACCGGATCTACCGCCATAACCTTGCTGACATCGATTGGCTTGGTGAGCTCAATAATTCCGCCCTTAGGGTCCTTTTGGCTGGGCTTGGAGTGGCGTTTGGCAATGTTTACACCTTCGACCACAACTTGGTTAGTCTTAGGCAATACAGCCACCACTTCGCCAGTCTTGCCGTGATCACGACCAGTTACAACCATTACCTTATCTTTGAGTTTTAACTTCATGGCTTAAAGCACCTCCGGCGCGAGTGAAACAATCTTCATAAAGCCTCGGTCGCGTAACTCACGGCTAACCGGTCCAAATATGCGAGTGCCGCGTGGCACGTTGGCCTTATCGATAATAACGGCGGCGTTTTCGTCGAAAGCTATGGCCGAACCATCGGCGCGAGTGGTGTTGTCACAGACGCGCACCACAACAGCCCGCACCACTTCTTTCTTTTTGACGGTGCCGTTTGGCGTGGCAGTTTTAACACTAGCTACAATCACATCACCCAAGCGCGCGTAGCGGCGTCGACTGCCACCCAAAACCTTGATGCACATAATTTCTTTGGCGCCAGTATTGTCGGCCACACGCAATCTAGTTTGAGTCTGTATCATTTGACACCCCTAGCTTTTTGGATAGTTTTGCTAACCACAAAATGTTTGCGACGGCTGATTGGTCGACTCTCAACAATCTCAACCTTATCGCCAACCTGCAAAGCATTGGCCTCATCGTGGGCAGCATAGCGAGCGGTTACCTTGTAGCGCTTTTTGTAAAGCGGGTGGCTTTTGAGTCTTTCCACAGCAACAATCACGGTTTTGTCCATTTTGTTGGAAACAACTGTTCCAGTTAACGACTTACTCATTGGTCTTCTCCATCTCCTGTTGGTGCAGAATGGTTAGCACTCTGGCAATGTCTTTTTTAATGTTGTGAATCTGTTTGACATTCTTGATCTCTTTGGTTCGATAATCAACAGCGGCAGTTGCCAAGCCAGCTTGCAATTCCTGCAAGTCTTTTTGAAGCTCCTTATTCGATTTGTTGCGCAATTCTTTAGCTTTCATGGCTTTCTCCAGCAGCAGCTTTAACTAGAAATTTGGTTTTGAGCGGAAGCTTCATGGCCGCCAAACGCATAGCTTCTTTGGCAACTTCTTCGCTTACACCGTCCATCTCAAATACAATCTTGCCGGCCTGCACCTTGGCCACATAGTGGTCCAGCGCTCCCTTGCCAGAGCCCATGGGCACTTCGGCCGGTTTGCTGGTGACAGGTGTTTGTGGAAAGACTCGGATCCAGATTTTGCCGCCGCGCTTAACGTATCGGGTCATAGCTCGGCGGGCAGCTTCGATTTGGCGCGAGGTTACACGCTCGTTGCTGAGGCTCTTGAGGCCGTAGCGACCAAAGTTAATCTCTTCGCCACGAGTAGCTAAGCCTCGATTGCGGCCCTTCATAGCTTTGCGATATTTGGTTTTGCGTGGTAACAACATAGTCTTAAAATCCTAACCTTTATATATCCAAGCTTTTACGCCAATTACGCCATAGGTGGTCTTGGCTTCGGCGGTAGCGTAGTCAATGTCGGCCTTAATAGTATGCAATGGAATGCTGCCTTGCATGGTAACTTCACGACGGGCCATTTCAGCACCATTCAAACGACCCGAAACGCTGATTTTGGCGCCTAAGGCACCGCCTTTCATGGCGTTATCAACGGCATTCTTTATAACCCGGCGAAAGGCCATGCGGCGCTCAAGCTGGCTGGCAACATTTTCGGCCATAAGTTGAGCAACGGTTTCGGGGTTTCTAACTTCTTCTATATTAAGCTTTACCTTCTCGCCCGTAAGCTTGCCTAAGGCGGCCTTAAGTGCCTCGGCACCAGAACCGCTACGGCCAATTACTACACCTGGTTTGGCAGTGCGGATGGTAACTACAATTTCACCGCGTGGTCGCTCGATCTCAATAACGGCCACACTGGCACGAAACCCGAGCAGGTCGTTAATGGTCTGGCGAATCTTAATGTCTTCGACCACAAATTTGGCAAAATCCTGTTTGCTAATCCACTTGGAGCGCCAATCTTTTTTGGGCGACAGTCGAAAACTAGTTGGATTTACTTTTTGACCCATTACTTGGTCTCCTTTTTGGTTTTAGCAACACTCTTGGTATCAGTTTTTTTAACTTCAGCAGCTGGCTTATCGGCCACAATCACAGTTAAGTGAGCCGATGGGTGCTCAATATTGCTTACCGAACCACGGGCGCGTGGGCGGTAGCGCTTAAGCTTGCGGCCCTTGTCGACCCGTATTTCTTCGATCACTAGGTTAGTTTTACTCAAGTTGTAATTGTTTTGAGCGTTGGCGGCAGCGCTGTGAATAGCGTCGTAAACTACCTTGGCTGACTTTTGTGGCTGCGCAGCCAAGGCCTCCATAGCCACTCTTACACCTGCGCCTCTAACTAAATCAGCACTCAGGCGTAGCTTTTGAGCGGAAATATCTAGATTGCGAGCCACGGCTTTAACCTTCATTAACTTGTCCCCTCGGCTTTAGCCAATTTGCCACCGTGGTTGCGAAACTTACGGGTTGGTGAAAACTCGCCCAATTTGTGACCAACCATGTTTTCGGTGATCAAAACAGGTACATGAACCTTGCCGTTATGGACAGCAATGGTTTTGCCGACCATCTCTGGGCTAATTGTGCTAGCTCGGGCCCAAGTTTTAATAATCGTCTTGTCGGTTGGGCTCAAGGCAATTACCTTCTTGAGTAGTTTGGGATCTACGAATGGGCCCTTTTTACTTGAACGACTCATCGCTTACCTCGCTTTCGGGAGCGTACTATCATAGCATTAGTTGATTTGCGACGTCGGGTTTTCTTGCCCAAGGCTGGTTTGCCCCACGGGGTCTTTGGGTGGTCCAAACCAATTGGCTGACTACCCTCACCACCACCATGTGGGTGATCGACGGGGTTCATGGCCTTACCACGTACGGTTGGGCGAATACCCATGTGGCGTTTGCGGCCAGCACTGCCGATGCGGATGTTTTGGTGGTCGATATTACCCACCTGGCCAATCGTGGCTTGGCAATTTTGATGTACCAGCCGAACTTCGCCAGATGGCAAACGAACCTGCACAAATTCACCCTCTTTGGCCACCAAGTGGGCACGAGCCCCAGCACTACGGGCTAGTTGGGCACCTTTGCCGATCTGCAGCTCAACACTCGATATAACCGAGCCGACAGGAATATTACGTAGCTGCAGACGGTTGCCAGTTTCGATTGCTGCCCTCTCACCTACACTAACAGCACGACCTGGCTTCATACCAACTGTAGCTAGTACGTAGGCCTTGCTACCGTCAGCTAGCTTAAGTAGGGCAATCCGGGCGGTGCGACCAGGATCGTATTCAATAGCCAAAACTTCGGCTTTATCGACTACTTGTGGAGCAAAATCAACAATCCGCAAAGCTCGCTTAGCACCGCCACCACGATGGCGGATGGTGATTTTACCCTGGTTATTGCGGCCGGAGTTTTGCTTTTTACTAACAATTAGCGACTTCTCGGGCTTCTTTTTGGTAATAACCGTAAAGTCGGCCACACTCATGTTGCGTCGGGCGCCAGTATTTTGCTTTAAAACTTTAACGGCCATTACTTCTTCTCACTTTCGGCGTCAAAGGCGCTAATTTTTTGGCCTTTTTTGAGGCTCACATAGGCTCGTTTGCGGTCTTTTCGCTGCCCTTTGCGACCAGCAAACTTTTTAACTTTGCCTTTGATTATGCTGGTGTTCACTTCGGTTACTTCTACTTTAAAAGCTGCAGCTACCGCTTGGGCAATCACTACTTTATTAGCCGATGTAGGCACATCAAACAAATATTTGCCGGTGGCAGCCAGGGCCATGCTTTTTTCGGAGATCACGGGTCTTACAATTACTTGATTCATTTGCTTACCTCAGCTGGTTTAGCGGCTTTCTTAGTTTTTGCGGTTGCGCTAAGCCATTGCTCAATTGTTTCTAGAGCTTTCTTACTAATTATTAGGGTGTCGGCGTCGAGTATCTGATTAACTTGCAGCTGTTGGGGCTCGGTAGTAATAACACCAGGGATGTTACGAGTAGCCCGTTGGGCTAACTCGTCGTTTTTGCTAATTACAATCAATACGTTATCGCCTGCATCAATTTTTTCGAGTAGTTCTAGAGTAGGTTTAACCTTACCTTCTGAACATGCAAATGTCTCAATAACCACTACTCGCTTGTCTTTGGCCTGAGCACTCAAGGCCTGGGCCAAGCTAGCGCGGATCATTTTGCTAGGCATATCAATACGATAATTTTCTTCGCCGGTGGGGCCAAAAGCCACACCACCATGTCGCCAGATTGGCACGCGGGTTGAACCAAAGCGAGCCCGGCCAGTGCCCTTTTGCTTCCAGGGTTTGCGACCGCCACCACGAACCTCACCGCGTTTGAGTGTTCGAGCATTGTTGGTACGAATATTGCTCAAGGCTCGATTATAGGCAGTTTTTAGTAGTTCTGGGCTAATTTCGCGCTCAAATACCACCTTCGATAGCGTTACTTCGGCGGTTTTGTTACCGGTTTTGCTGTATCCTAAAGCTTTCATTCTGTAGCCTCTTCTTTAACCAGGATAGGCGCACTGATCATTACTATGCTCTTGTTGGGTCCCGGTACTGCACCACGAATTGCTATAAGGTGGTTGGCAGCATCAATGCTTACAATCGGTTGGTTTTTGACCGTAACTTTCTGATGTCCCAGGTGCCCGGCCATTTTTTGACCCTTAAAGACGTGCTGCGGGTAACCAGCACCAATCGAGCCAGGCGCCCGATAGTTATGACTACCGTGGGTTTTGGGCCCGGTATGGAAGTTGTGCCGCTTAACCGTGCCGGCAAAACCCTTACCCTTTGAAACCGCTGAAACAGTTACCTTTTCACCAGTTTCAAAGAGCTCGGTAGTTAGTACTTCGCCAATTTGCCAGCCTTGCTTTTCGGCTGCGCCGGCATCTTCGGCCTTGGCAGTGGCCACCTCTGGCATGCGGATCTCGGCCAGGTGGGCGCTCTCGGCCTTGGCTTTTTTAAGGTGTCCGGCTTGGGGCTTAGCAATGTGCTTGGCCTTGCCAAAGCCAATCTGTACAGCATTGTAACCATCGCTCTCGGCAGTCTTGATTTGAGTAACCACACAAGGGCCAGCCTCCAGTACAGTTACTGGGGTCATTCTGCCGTCTTCTTCGAAGACTTGGGTCATTCCAATTTTTTTGGCGAGCAATGCTTTCACTAGTTTTCCCTTCGTACCTGCTCCGTACATTCTGTTGTTGCCAAGATTATAAATGGTGCCGCGAAAATTTTATGCTCGAGCAAGACATATCCATAGATACGTTGAGTGAGAGCAAAAAGTTTGCAGCTAGCCAGAATAAGTTTGGCGCAACAGATACGTGCCGAGTAGGTGCGTTTATAAAACAAATCCTGGCAAATTATCGGTTTCCGTGTTGGGTTGGACCTAATAACTTCCCAGTTCTTGCTTAAATTGTCGTTTTGACCAACGGCCTTTCGGCCTAAGTCGCCTAGTAGTGTACCAGATTAGCCAATCTGTTGTCAACCCTCGTAGTGAGCCGTCGTTATTTTGACCCGGCAAACTTACTGCCACAACCATGAGCTGTTACGAACCATCTGCTGAAACTCATAGCTGTTGCCATGACTCAACAAACCCAAATACGATTGCATGGTGGCCTCCGAGCTCGATTGCCCAAGGCGGCGTAGCATCCGCTGTTTTGTTCTGGTTCGTAACACGCGGTGGTGTGGAAAATTTACCCAACCAAGAAAATCAATCCCCGAGGCAAAGGTCTGCAAAGATATTTTTTGTGGATGCATCGTCAGGTCTAGCTTTTCTTGCAAGAAATCCTGCATCAATGGAATCTGTGCCAAGAGCCAATCTCGATCATCGGCCAACAAAACAAAATCATCGGCGTAACGTAGATAGCATCGTACCTTCAGGCGGTGCTTGATAAATTGATCGAAAACATTCATGTAGATATTTACAAACAGCTGAGAAGTTAAATTACCAAGTGGCAAACCTCTGTCTGGATTGGTTTCGAAACTTTCAACAATCTGACTAAGCAGCCTCATTACTTCTGGATTGGGAATATAAGCCGACAGTACCTCCAATAAAATGTTCTGATTAATGCTGGCAAAAAACTTACGAATATCACATTTGAGCACCCAACAGGTCCGGGTGTTGTTTCGACTCACCTGCACCGCAAATTGCCTAAAGCGCTGCAGAGCAGCATGCGTCCCCTTAGCCTTTCGGCAAGAGTATGAGTCATATATAAAAGTTTGGTCGAAGAACGGATACAGCACGCGATAAACCGCATGGTTCAGCACTCGATCTCGCACAGCAGCTTTATGGATTTGCCGTGGTTTGGGGTCGAAAATTGCAAATTCGTAATAGCCTGAGTGCTTATAGTCACCTTCTACTAATTGATCGTGAAGCAACAAAATATTATCGCCTAAACTACGTGCAAAAACTTGCACGTCTGGCTTGCTCCGTTTGCCTACTATAAATTCTTTCCAGGCCAACAAAAGATTATCTGTTGATATGATATTATGATGAGTGTTTCTTAACTGGATCATAGCCTATGCCTATCAATGCCCTCACCGAGAGAGAGAGAGAGAGAGAGAGATCTTCACACTCTCATGATCTGCCAATTTTGCAAAAATGTACCGATGCCTACAAGCTCTGGCATAGTTTTTTAGGCGATCTTCCCCGACTCTCACGCTTTACACTTGGTGTCAAAATTGACAGTTTGTTTACAGACACTATAGAGCTCATACTCCTAGCGGGCTATGCCAGTAAGCCACAAAAAGCTGCCTTGGTGGCTCAAGCCAGCACCAAGCTCGACGCTCTTAAGTTTTTTGTGCAAGTGGCTTGGGAACTAAAGGTGCTGGATAACAAAAAATATTTACGTGTTTCTGAGCCACTAACTGAAGTAGGTAAAATGCTCGGTGGCTGGCGAAAGCAATTACAGCTTCCGCTCGAGTCCACCGGCAATCAAAGAGACTTGGAGACGAACAGGAACCGGTAGTTCGGATTCCACTCGTTGTCGAACCAGTTGAGGTTCAGGTTGCGCTTGTCGGAGTTGCTCCAGAGGTAACCGACGTTGCGGTTGCCATTCGGGTTCGTCCAGGACGAGCACACCAAGAGGTCGTCAAAACTTACCACACACCTTCCATAGCACCGCTGCTCGATAAAGCTCATACCAGCTGTATTATTTTATGGGATCTACTCCCTTAGTATGTAGCACCAAGTATCTTTGTATAAAAGCGCATGGGCTGCTCACTATTAGCCAGGCTTGCCAGCTAGTATTCTGTCTTGCCACAAGGCTTAGAGTTCGATCGCCGACAGCCGTAACCGTCAGCAGTATCATCTACTATCTACCGCGAATTATAGCACAAATGGAAAACGGCTCCGGCCGCTTCCATTGACCCTCCAAGAGGGAGAGTTTAGAAGCAGACAGAGCCGCGGACCCAAGGATCCAAGGAGCAAAAAGCTCCAAGCGTCCAAGAGTCAAAGGACACTACTTGCAGACGAACAGGAACCGGTAGTCCGGATCCCACTCGCCGCCGAACCAGTAGAGGTTCAGGCTGCGCCCGTCGGAGAAGCCCCAGAGGTAACCGACGCTGCGGTCGCCATCCGGGTCCGTCCAGGACGAGCCGAGTTCGACGATGGGGTTTTGGCGCTGGGCATCGGGGTGTTGAGCCCCAAAGGCCAGCATCTCTGGCATGACGGCCGGGCGGTAACCCAGTTTGTCCATCACAGCCAGAACCTCATCGCTTTCGATGTTGCGGCCGAAGCTCACCAGGACTACATCGAGGTGAGCTTCGTCTACCGTGCGACTCACCGGGAAGTTCTCCTCGGTGATGTCCGGGCTGACGTAGCCGTCGTAGTGGCCCGCCACCACCATCTCTTCGATCGAATTCGCGAAGTCGACGATGATGGCGTAGGGGTCACTGATAGTCGGGTCTGGGGTTGGGGTTGGGGTTGGGGTTGGGGTTGGGGTTGGGGTTGGGGTTGGGGTTGGGGTTGGGGTTGGGGTTGGGGTTGGCTCAGGAGCGGGGGTGGGTGGCTCGATCAGAGCCTTCATGCCCTCGAGGATCCCTGTGGAGCCGAGCTGGCCTTCGTTCTGCATGAACATCCGGCGCAACTCCAGCTCGCGACGCAGGTACGTCGCTTGCTGCTTATCGGTTGGCTTGCTCATCTATGAGCCTCCTTGCCGCTGCTAACCCACGTTTACACGGTGTTGCGTATCGTGGCCTCAAACCTTGGTTTGAGAACGGCACTAGAATCAGAAAACAGTAGTCAGTAAACAGGGATCAGAATTCGATTCTGTCCACTGACAACTGTCACCTGTCATCCGGCTCCAGTGTCGTTCTCAATATTTGCAAGTAATTAACCTGTAAAAGAGCCGTTCTATAGTATCATACAGATGCTATTTTGTCAAGCGTTCTTATTGGGGTAATGTAAACCAGTTGGTACAGATTCATCAAAAGGAGGACAATGATGAACATGTACAAACTCAACCAAATACCAAGTGAAACTACCATTAAAATGTATCTTCGGAGAATACTCTACGGCGGTAAGAACCTACATTGCC
>JACPPH010000001.1 GCA_016191105.1 Candidatus Saccharibacteria bacterium | reverse complement strand
CACTAGAGATCATTTCATTAAATGTTTCTTAGGCGGGATCTTAGCAGAGTTTCAGGCCAGAAGAAGCCATCCAGAACTGTTTCGTGACCCATTTACACTACTTAAAAGTATAGCTGTTCCGGTTTAGTGGACAGAACCAGATATCCAGCACTTGAATAAGATCAGAATTTATGCTATCATGTCTTAGTTATGAAAACTGGCATTCACCCAGAGCTCAAAGATACCAAAGTCACCTGCCTCGGTTGCGGGACGACTTTTAATACTCGTTCCACTACCAATGAAATTACGGTCGAAGTTTGCAGCAACTGTCATCCGTTCTACACCGGCAAACAAAAGCTGGTCGATACCGCCGGCCGAGTCGACAAATTCCGTGCCCGCATGGAAGCTGCCAAAACCAGCAAAGGCAAGGCTAAGACCAAGAAAGATCGAAATAAAGACCAGCGGGTAGATGTAGCTGCCGAACTAAAGGCCGTAAAACAAGAGTTGGCTCAAAAAACCACCGACAAAAAAGACCAACCAGCCGAAAAATAACTAAGCTTATACCAAATACTGCTCCCTTGCTATAATAGGAGCAGTATTTTGTTTCGGGATGTCATCCAGGGCGAAAGTCGAAAGATCTTGCTAGATTTCTCCACTGCGGTCGAAATGACAAGGAAAAATAATGATTGATCAAGATAAAATTAACACTATAAAGCAACGCTTAAGCGAAGTTGAGGCCAAACTAGCTGATCCGGCTATTTACACTACTCCAGACTCAGCCAAACTAGTGGCCGAGCAGCGCGACCTACAAACACGCTTGAGCCTATTTGAACAGCTCGCCAGCACCGAAAAACAACTAACTGATGCCCAGGGCATGCTAAATGACCCTGATATGAAAGATCTGGCAGCCGAGGAAATTGAAAAGCTCGAGGCTCAAAAGGCTAAGCTCGAAGCCAAGGTTCGGGTTGCCCTAATCCCCACCGACCCCAACGACAACAAAAACGCTATTATTGAGATTCGGGCTGGTGCCGGTGGCGATGAATCGAGCATTTTTGCCGGCGATCTGGCACGCATGTACGGCCGCTTTTGCGAGAATCATGAGCTGAAGGTTCAGATTATGTCTGACAACCCTAACCCAGCTGGCGGCTACAAAGAAATTATTCTCGAAATTACCGGCCCGCAGGCTTATGGCACGCTGAAGTTCGAAAGTGGCGTGCACCGAGTGCAGCGAGTGCCGGTTACTGAGTCGGCCGGGCGAATTCACACCAGCACCGCCACCGTAGCCGTTTTACCCGAGGCCGAAGAGTCGGATATCGACATTAACCCTGCTGATGTTCGCACCGATGTTTACCGTAGCTCCGGCCACGGTGGCCAGAGCGTAAATACTACTGACTCAGCCGTGCGACTCACCCATATTCCAACCGGTATAGTCGTAACCTGCCAAGACGAAAAGTCTCAGCTCAAAAACAAGCTCAAGGCCATGAGTGTGTTGCGCAGCCGCTTGCTAGCTCTGCGCGCTGAAGAAGAAGCCAAGAAGCTTGGTGAGGCCCGCCGCGGCCAAATTGGCACTGGCGATCGATCTGAGAAGATCCGCACCTACAATTACCCCCAAGACCGCATAACTGATCATCGAATTGGCTATACCACCCACAACATGCCCAAAGTTATGGATGGTGGGCTCGACGACCTGCTCGAGCATTTGCGCGCAGCCTCGGTTCAGAAGTCTCTGGAAGAGCAGCAAAATGACTAACCCGTCATTCCCGTGTAGGCGGGAATCCAGGAAAGCGGTTCGCCCCTTGGGCGACTATCTTTTGTGTCGCCAAAAGTTAGCAAAAGCTCTTGGCCTATGCTTAGATCTAGCAGCAATCCAAGCTAGCTCACTTTCTGTTCTGCGCTGCTATGGCAAGCAAGTTCTCGAAACAGAAGTGTTCGCTAGCTTACCTTTTGCTGATCTTGCAACGGCCGAGGAGCCACAATGAAAGTACAGCAGCTAGTCGAAAAAACCACTGGCCAGTTTAACTCGGTGGGCATACCATCGGCCCGACTCGATGCTGAGTTACTTTTGGCTCACGTGGTCGGCAAAGGGCGCGAATGGGTGCTAGCCCATGGCCAAGACGAACTTACCGAGGCTCAAACTGCCCTTTTTGAACAATATGTATCCCGGCGGCTAGAACGAGAGCCGGTTTGCTATATTACCAACTGCCTGGAGTTCTACGGCCTAAATTTTTACGTTGACCCTCGCGTGCTAGCTCCGCGGGTCGAAACCGAACTCATTGCCGAGCAAGCCATTAAGCACGCCCCCAAAGACTCAACCCTGATTGATATTGGCACCGGCAGTGGCGCTATTGCCGTTACGGTAGCCAAACACCGGCCCGATCTTAAAATCACTGCCACCGAGGTAAGCCACGACGCCCTGCAGGTAGCTCGCAAGAATGCCGCCCAGATCTTGGGTGCTGAGCATATGCTGGAATTTATGCATGCCGATGTTTTTGACGGCATGGAACGCGAGTTTGATGTAGTAGTTACCAACCTGCCTTATGTAAGCAATGACTATCACGATCGCATGAAGCCCGAGGTGCAAAAAGAGCCCGGCATTGCCCTATTCGGTGGCCCTGGCGACGGCTTAGACTTGTACCGCCGCTTTTATGAGCAACTGCCCAAGCATATTAAGCCTGGCAGCAAGGTATTCCACGAATCTGACCCCTGGCAGCACGAAGAACTTAAAAAGCTAGCTGCTCAAGCTGGCCTTAAAACAATCCTCGAAGACTACCTAATCTTAGGCTTCGAAAAGTCCTGATTCTTCAAAGTTTCTAGAGCGTCGCTCCATAACTCATCGTAATCTGTACTTTTACAGATCAGTACAGTAGAACCATCTTTGCGCATTCCATACATGTCTAAATCGCGGCGCATAAGTGCCATATCCTGCTGCAGTGCCAGCAATATCGCCTTCTCTTTATCGTCCTGTCGCTGTTTTTCAGTGATCATAATGTCATTATAAACCATTGCTATTATCTTATAAATGTTATAGAATGTCGTCGTTCGCTCAAACGTCTACCCCGGAGGAATTATCATGAGTGAAACGTTCAACGACATGCTGAGGCGACTATGCAGCGAGCACAGCAACATCCAACAGGTCTCGCTCCAAGCTGGCCTGTCGCACGCGACGATCGACCAGTTCACACGCAAGACCGACAGCCAGTTCGAGATCAGGTCGCTGCGTTCGATCATCGAAGTGCTCGGGCTGAAAGATCAGCCGCAAGAGCTCAGACGCTTCGTCCTGCTCTATCTTCGCCGGATCTTGGGCGACGAGATCGGTGACGCTGCACGCCTCGACTCGCTGATGGATGCCTTCATCTTCGAGCCAGCTGCTGACATCGACGAGGACTTCGTCACGCGGCCTCAGCCACGTCTGAGCCTGCTCGTCGACGCTTCGTAGTTGCCCCACAATCCCCGTTCGAGACCTGGTTCAAAGAATCCCGATTTCGGCCGGGGTTCTTTGTTTTTATTATCCTAGTCATCCCCACGAAGGCGGGGATCCAGGCTGGATTCCCTACCCGAAACGACAGAGCCTTTCGATAGGGAATGACGAGTAAATAGAGATCCTGATCCACCGATTGGCGGATCAGGATGACAAGTTAGCTACTAGGCGCTTCACCAAGTTTGGCTTTGATAGTAATAGTCTTGCCTTGGCGTACCACCGTGAGCGTAACGGTGTCGCCCGGCTTAAATTTGCCTACTACCGAGGTTAACTGGTTGTCGGCATTAATCTCGGTGTTATTGATTTTGGTAATAATATCGCCCTGTTCCAGACCGGCGCTAGCCGCCGGACTGCCACCAACTACCGAGCCAGTGCCTTGTACAAAAGCACCGTTTTCGACCGGCAGGCCGTTGGCTTTGGCGATATCTTTAGTAATACTAACATAACGCACCCCCAGGTATGGCTTAATAATTTTGCCGGTGGAATTAAAGCTAGCTAGGTCGTTCTTAACCTCGTTGATCGGGATAGCAAAGCCAATGTTTTGCGAACCTTCGCCTGCTACTGCAGTGTTGACACCAATCACATTGCCACCAATATCGAGCAGTGGACCGCCAGAATTACCAGGGTTGATGGCGGCGTCGGTTTGAAACAAATTTTGCAAGCTTTCGGTGCCACTGCTCGACCCTTGATCGCCCGCTGTAATGGGCCGACCTTTGCCCGAGATTATACCGGTGGTTACACTGTTTTGAAACTGCCCCAAAGCATTACCAATCGTAATAACTGTTTCGCCAACCTGAACACTTTCGCTATCGCCAAGGGTAGCAGGAGTTAGGCCGCTAGCCTCGGCCTTTAAAAACGCAAGATCATTTGTCGGATCGGTAGCTGCAACCTTGGCTTGATACTGCTTGCCACCACTATCGATTATGGTAAAGCTTTGGGCTCCTTGCACGACATGCTTATTGGTGAGTATAAGGCCATTATCCTTCACAACTATGCCAGTACCAGCCGCCTGTTGTTGCTGTGACTGACCAAAGAAATTAGTAGCCGTGCTCGAACTAACAATACTTACCACTGAGGGGCTGGCTTTTTTGGCGACATCGATTATGGCGTTGTCTTGACTAATAATCTCCTTTTTACTGAGGCCAGTTGGGAGCGGCTTACTGCTACGAGCAACGATTTGTAAATACAAAAAGGCCCCTAGTAGGCCAGCTAGAAGCCCACTAATTACGCTTATAACGATGATGCGGGTGAGATTGAGTGGCTTGGCTATTTTAGTTTGAGCCGGTACGATTGATTCAGTTTTGGTGGGCATGTAGTTTCCTATTTAACATTCTATTGTGTTCTTGTCGTCCCCGACCCAATCAGGGCCAGGCTGGACTCCCTACCCGAAACGGTGCAACCTTTCGATAGGAAGTGACATTTTGATGGAGGCCTAGAGGGCAACGCTCCACCTACTTAATAAAACTAGTACAATAAATATTACACTAGAAACAACGATGTATTCAAACAACAGTGACCGCTTGAGGGTTTGATTCTTATGGTGAAAGTAGATTCCGCCCCAACAATAGGCCAAAGCGCCGATTATAAGGCTTATTTGGCTTATCATAAGACTACTGCGTGGCACTCGGTACAAAATCACCCATCGGCTAGCTATCCAAAACAGCTCGGTTGCCGCCAAAGCCCACAAGGTAGCTAGAATCTGCGGGTTGTTGGTAAACTCCAACAGCCACAACAGTGCCAGCGTAAAGTTTACTAGCCAGAACAGTAATAGAATTATAGCCAGCGGCCAATGCCAGAATATAATTGCCAAGCTCCCGCAGGTAGTGGCTAGTACCAGTAAGGCGGTAGTTAGTATGTTTTGCAGGCTCATCCTGGTATTTTGCTGAATGTCTAGGTAGCAGATTAGACCATACAGCCCGCCACCAATAACAGTCAGGCCCACAAACAGCGGCAGCGGTATGAGGTTGATGCTATTAATACTAAACAGATAGAAAAACCACAGCAGCAGCCACAGACTTGAGCGCAGACTCTTGATCAGCAAAAAGCCTCGCCGCTTGCTCAATATAAGCCGTCGAAACAAAAAGTAATTTAGCGCCAACACCAACACCGGCAGAATCACCTGGTAGGGCGTAAAATACAACAAAAACAGCCCCAGCAGTGCCTGCAGAGCACTAACCAAAAAAATGTAGCGCTGATCTCGGCTCAAGAGCTGAAAACGCTTAATTCGATCTTTGAGATTGATAGTAGTTGCCCCCTAAAATTATGCGGATGTCCGCTGGTGGTGGCGCGCCCGAACCAGTTTGCGGACAGGCTTGGGGTGCGACCCCAAACCGGTTTTGCAGATACTGCAGTGTATACGGCTTGCCACCATTAGTGCAATCGACTATTGCCGTCTTGGCCACCTTGTCGGCCGACACTGTTTTTATAACATTATAGCCGTAGCTTTTCAATAGGCTTGCTACCTTCACCGCCAATGCCGACTGACTACTAGCATTGTCGATTTGCACACTGGCGCCCTCGGCTTTAATGTAGCCATCAACAAACAAGGTGCGCACAAAAGCTTGAATGTCGCTATACTCGCCTATGCCAGCCGCTGGCACCACTACACTAGCATTACCAATAGCAGCATTTTTAACCAACCCGTTGTTATCGACGTCGAGCACCTGATTGGTAACATCTTTCGGGTTTAGGTCTTTGGCTATGCTACCCAGGCGTTGAATTTCGCTGGGCTGCAGATCGGTCTTAATGTTGTTGCTAACAATGTTGATCATGTTTAGAATTTTGCCGGGATCGGTCAATATTGACTGCTTTAGTGCTTTTTCGCGCAAAGCCATTAGCACCTGCTGCTGACGTTTAGCTCGGCCATAGTCGTCACCACAATCGCCCTTGCGACAACGCGAATATTTAAGCGCCGTTGCACCATCCATATTGTATGTGCCAGCCTTGAGCCTAAAGCCACACGATCGGCTTTCGTTGTTGTCGCAGGGATATTCAGGATCGTACAAGTCCTGCTCGACCACAATGTTATCTATGCCGCCCACTGCATCAACCGATTGTCGTAGAGCCGAGAAATCTACCAGCACATAGTAGTGAACCGGTACATCGAGTATCTTAGACACAGTCTGCTTAACTAGCTCTGGGCCACCAGTCTGTTTGGTCTGCTGACCATAGGCGTTGGCAGAATTGATCTTATCCCAGCCGACACCAGGAATCTTGACATACAGATCGCGCGGAATACTCAGTAATGCTACCTGGTTATTTTTAACATCATAGCTGGCCACCATAATAGTGTCGGTCAACTCTTCACCAGCGTGTCCGGCATCGCCCTTGCCTAGCAGTAAAACATTTACCCGCCCATCGCCTTCGCCTTTTAGGGTGGCCGGGGTAACCTCCTTGGCCAATGCCGGTGCGGCTACGCCTTCGCGTTTTTGCACAACTTTGCGCAAACTTAGATACGTCTTTGCAGCCATGACCCCACCAACTACCAACAAAAGAACCACACTCGCCAAGGTGATTTTGAGCCATAGTCGCCGTTTCTGCCTGGCCTTAGGTGCAGCTGGCAATACATTTGGGGACGATCGAAAGTCACCGCTACTAAAACTTTTAACCACAAAAGGCTCGGTCGACGGCTTACCTACGCTAGCACCATCCTCGTTTTGCTTATTGATCTTGGAGCCATCAGAGCCAGTTAGTTTTTTATGTTGCATTATTAAATCATTATACCCGAGCAGTTAGCGCTTGCAAAACTGCTTATGTACCTTGTATATATTTGCTTCACTGCAGGGTACAAGCTTGCTATAATAAATGAAATGTACGACGAAGACGAAACGCCAAAAGACCCAGAGGAGCAACCCGATACTCGTCTGGCCGAAGAAGAGCTGCCTAAGCCAGGCAGTCATTTTAAGCCAGGCCAGGTGCCAGCCAACCGCCCAGCTACACCAGCCAATCTCGATCCTAATAATCTGAGGTTAGACCCTAGCCGAGCCGGCAAAAAAACCATCGACGAGACCACTGCCAACGAACCTGCAGAAAAGCCAAAAAAGACTGGCGGCAAGATTATAAAAGAACTAGTTGTGACCGTGCTAGTTACTGCTGGCATCATTTTTATTATTAACAACTTCATATTTCAGGCCTTTTACGTTAGTGGCAGCAGTATGGAGCCCAGTTTTAGTAATAGCGACTACCTTATAATCTCCAAGTTCCCACTCACCTGGAATAGCATTAAGTCATTATTTGGCGCCCGCGACAACCTCGACATTAAACGCGGTGACGTGTTAGTGTTCCGCTATCCCAACGAGCCCAGCACTTTCTTTATTAAACGAGCCATTGGCTTGCCCGGCGAGCGAGTGACAGTTAAAAACGGCGTTGTTACCATATATAACAAACAGCGCCCCGACGGCTTTGTGCTCAACGAGGACTACATAGGCACGGCCTTCAAAACCGAGGGCAATATCGACGAGATCGTGCAGCCCCAACGGGTGTTTGTTATGGGTGACAATCGTAGTCCCAATGGCAGCTACGACAGCCGCTACTGGGGCCAGCTCGATCAGAAGTTCATAGCCGGTATTGGCGAAGTTCGCCTGCTGCCGCTCAATACATTCAAATTGATTCAAGATCCAGATTATCAGGAGTAAATGTGAAACTCTATCGATTTAGCCCCATCCAAAATCAAGATGAGCTCCTTGAGGCCGTAAAATATATTCACTTTGCTTGTTATAAACTGTGCAAGCAATCGTTTGGCAAATATCTGCCAAATGCTGGCAATGCGGGTGTTTTTTGCCATTACGATGAAGAGTACGACAAGCTGGTGGGCATAAGAAAGCAGCTTACTGAGTTGTCTGAGGACCCAAAACAAAAGTATTTCAAACTTCATGAGCCAATCGTTATTGAGACCAAAGACGACATCCCTGAAACCACCTATACTTACCTGTATATCCGTAAGCCCGACATCTACCGAGCCCAGGTGGGTGACATTGACTTCTACCTTGAACAAAAAGAATATCATGAACTCAAAAAATCACTGCAAGGTGGCAAAAAAGTAAAGGTGCCCGCGTGTTCCCGCGCAGTGACCTCGAACTAGTTGAGCTTTTTGACCCAGATATTGATGCGCTAGGCTACGTCAGCACAAAAACAATGACCGAAAAAGTTCACACTAAACAGTCTGAAAAAACCAACTTATAGGTTTTCGATTACCTCGATTAGGTGGTAGTTTTTGAGCGGCACAAGCTGTGGCTTAACTTCAATAGTTTTAATCTTGTTTTTTAAAGCCGCATATTGCTGCTGCGAAATTATAGTGCTGCGGAACTTGCTACCGTCATTAAACAACACGCCTCGGCCGATCCAGAAATCAACAACAGAGCCGTAACTACCAGCAAGCGTAAGGCTCTCATCGATGTTATCTGGAGATAACCCGCCAGAAAACCATGTATCTATATGGTTGCCCTCGGTATAGTAGTCGCCGAGATACTGGGGCTCAAATTCATAGTAAGCAAGCTCGATGACCCTCGATAGAATTATTCTTTTTCGCTTCTCGGCTTCACTAAGTTCTGTTAAGTCCTTGTCGCCATTCCACATTATGTTTCTAACACTTCTGTGAATTTCCGATTCCTGCTCGTCTTTTGACAACCTGCTAAACTCTTTGAGCCGTTCGGGAGTAGCATCTTCTATCTGATGGATTAGCCTGTCTCTATCGTATTTGTTGGCAGTTCTAAAAAAATTGATCTTCAGATTCTTTGGAGCGTATTGACTGTACCAATCAATCAGCTTACCAAACGCTTCAAAATATCTATCTAGAGCAGCCTGTGGATAGTTGTTCATAACTCTGAGAACTACATCGCAGGATATGTACTCCAAGACAACTCCTGGCTCGTGGACAGCCAATACCGGTAAAACATAATCTGTCATATAGCGAAGGTTAAATAGCTCGGCCCAGTCTGGTTCGGGATGAGACGGATTCCAGTAGTGTTTGTAGCCACCAAACGGCATGCAGAAGTGAAGCGGTTTGCCTTCTTTTAGACTAACTTCTATTTTTTCGTGTATATCTTTTTTTGTAGTCTCACCAATTCTGCGACGAAACTTTTTGCGCATTAGCTTGTCAAAAATATAACCAGCCTTATCTGTGGCAATTTTCCTCTGCTCATCTTTGGTGGGAGCATGTTCTTCAATTTGAGTTAATAACTGACGTAGGTAGCTATTAACTGAATCTTGCATAATTATTCGCCAATAATCTGTTTGTAGATCTTTTGCAGCTGGTCTTCGGAGGTATACTCGATAGTTAGGCGGCCGCCTTTGGCGGTAGGCTTAATAAATACTTTGGCTCTTAAGCGCTTGCCTAGATCTTTGGTTAGCTCTGTAGTTTGATCTTTTTTGGCCTTGGCAGCCGCGGTCGGCTTATCGGGGTTACTCTTGTAGGTTCGGGCCAGATCTTCGATCTCGCGCACCGTCATGGTGCGGTTAACCACTCGAGCCAAAAGTTGGCGCTGAAGCAGTGGATCGTCACCCACGCCTAGAATTGCCCGAGCCTGGCCCTCGCTAAGACGACCATCGGCCAAAGCGCCCTTTACGCCTTTATCGAGGCTTAAAAGTCGCATGGTGTTCGATACGGTTGGCTGGGCTTTGCCAACACGCCTGGCGATTTCATATACTTTGAGGTTAAATTCGTTTACTAGCTTGCTATAGGCCGCCGCCTTTTCGAGTGGTTTAAGATCGGCCCGCTGCACGTTTTCGATTAATGCTACTTCGAGCCCCTCTTGCTCCGAAAAACTACGCACTATTACTGGCACCTGCTTAAGCCCGGCTAGCTTAGCGGCTCGCAAGCGTCTTTCACCAGCAATCAACTGATAGCCCTCACCTTTTTTAGATACAATCAGTGGTTGGACAATGCCGTAAGCTTTGATCGACTCTGATAGATCCCTAAGCTCGTCGTCGCTAAATTCGCCTCTGGGCTGGTTGGGGTTTGGAACAATTACACTGGCATCCACGTCGATCACCGAGCGTGTTGAGTGTCTAACCTCTTCGGGCGCATCTTCGCTCATAAACTCCTCAACATCGGTTGGGATCAGGGCGTCTAGACCGCGACCTAATCTATCGGTTTTACTTGGCACGAGTCATTACCTCCTTGGCTAACTTTTTATATGCAAACGCACCTCTGGCAAACCGGTCGTAATACATTATGGGCTTGCCATGACTGGGTGCCTCGGCTAATCGTATATTACGCGGAATTATGGTGTCAAACAAATGGCTCGGGAAATGCTTTTGGAGCTCCGATTGAACTTGAGCCGACAAGCTAGTGCGGCTAGAGTGCATGGTAAGCACCACGCCTAGTAGAGTTAGCTTGGGATTTAAAGCTTGGCGCACGCGTTTGATGGTGTTTAGTAGCTGGCCTAAGCCTTCGAGCGCATAGTATTCAGATTGTACCGGCACTAGGGCATAATCGGCCGCCACTAAGCCGTTGATAGTTAGCAACCCGAGCGATGGCGGGCAATCTATAACCAAATAGTCATACTTTAAGCCCTCCAGAGCGTGTTTAAGCTTGAATTCACGTCCCCGAACTGTTGCCAGCTCCACCTCGGCTCCGGCCAGATTAGAATTGGTGGGCAAAATGCTCAAATTATCCCAAGCAGTCTTAATAACAGCCTGCTCGGCTGGGAACTGGCCCACCAAAACATCGTATAGGCTGTTCTCGAGCTCGTTTTTAGCTACACCAAGCCCAGAGCTGCTGTTGCCCTGAGGGTCCAGGTCAACGAGTAGCACCGACTTACCCGCCTTAGCAAAGGCCGCCGACAAGTTAATAGCGGTGGTGGTTTTGCCCACCCCACCCTTTTGATTGGTAATTGCTATTACTCGCACTTTTGTCTCACCACTCCTTAAAGTAATAGCTAATATTGTAGCATATTTAGACTCTATCTTAACCTTATGCTCGCCGGCATTAAAGCAGCTTTATTATTCCAGGCCGTTGCTGCGATCAGCAAGTGCAGTAGCAAAATGCACTCTTGTTGCGAGAATCTTGTTACTACATGACCGCGCAGCAACAGGAAGGTATTTTGCTGTCTGCACGCTGCTAGAATCGCAGCATAGGCCAAAGTTTTATCCAACTT